>JAHEMV010000452.1 GCA_024643455.1 Cytophagales bacterium | reverse complement strand
GACAAGATTTCAAATTCTTTGTCGGATGGTTTAGCATCAGGCATTTTTTCCAGGAATTTTGCTGGGGGCATCTCCTTTTTTTCGATCACTTCAATAATATCATCCATGATCTTTACAAGTTGAGCCTTATCATAATCCTGCATTTTATCCCATCTTAATTTGTCTTTTGCTTTATCCGATTTTCCTTCAGCACTATGACATCCAAAGCAAGATTTATCAATAACTGCTTGCACCTTCTTCGGAAATTTGTATTCTTCCTGACTATCAGAAGTAGCCTGAACAACATGTTCCTTTGATGTAATCATTTGGGTAAACACTGCGATGATAAAGGCAGCAAGGATGAAGAGCGTTCCAAATCGAGACATATGTATTTATTTAGTGGTTAATAAAGTGTTAAAATAAATATAAGAATTCAAATTGAAAATGATTTCACCAAAATACTCCTTGAAAATTGATTTTAAATAAAAATAAGGACACTTTAGTGAGAATTATTTAATGGAAAAACAAAACTCTTGAACAACTAATTTACGTAAAAAGGCTGTTTTATCATGAGTAAAATCGTATTAATAACCGGTGCATCATCCGGAATAGGTCTGGCTATTGCTGAATATCTTGCTCAAAAAGGATATATAGTTTATGGAGGGAGCAGATCTGCACCATCAAACAAATTATTTCACACACTGGAACTAGATGTGACCAGTGACGAAAGTGTGCAAATTGGAATAAAAAATATTATTGAAACAGAGGGTAGAATAGATGTCTTAATCAATAATGCAGGGATTGGTTCTGCTGGGGCAGTTGAAAAATCATCAATTGAAGATATAAAAAAATCATTTGAGGTAAACACATTTGGCGTTGTAAGGCTGTGTCAGGCTGTTTTGCCACATATGCGTAAACACGGTCATGGTGTTATTATCAATATTAGTACCCTTGGTTCTGCTATAGGGTTGCCTTTCCGAGCATTTTATAGTGCAAGCAAAGGTGCAATGTCCTTGATTACAGAGTCTTTGCGGCTTGAAGTAGAAGGATTTGGAATTCAGGCCTGTACTATTCACCCTGGTGAAGTCCGAACAAATATTGCCCAACACCGAGTGATTTCTACCAGTATTAATGATGAAACCTATGGGAAAGTTTTAAAAAAAGCATTTGATGCTCTAAATGCTTCTGTTGACCATGGAAGAGATCCAGCATTTTTCGGACCTTTTGTAGAAAAAATAATTAATACCAAAAGAGTAAAAAGGAGTTATCAAATAGGGACATTTGATGAGCTTTTGGGTGTCAGGTTAAAAAGCCTTTTACCATATTATCTTTACGAACGGATTTTAAGATATTATTTCAAGTCAGAATAAAATATTAGCTAAATATCCAAAACTTCAACAGAAAGGGGAGAGGCAATGCACTCTGCGAACTTTTCCAGGTAATCATTAAACCCTTCAGGAAGTATAAATTGATTGCTCTTTTTCCAAGCAAAACCAGCGTAATAAATCAACATAGCTTTTGGTTGGCATACTACAAGTAAATTGCTTAAATCAGGTTTTTCGGTTCTATAATCAATAAAATCAATTATTACTTTAGGATCGACAACCAGCGCCGTGGATAATTCAGAATCATCAAGAGGTTCTAAGTAGCTAAACCATCCTTTTTCAACATTTGATGAAACCGAGCCAGCCTTCTCGTGCAAACTGATTCCAAGTGTGACATTTGGTAGTTCTGAATGGTTGGCAAGTAAAAGCGTGCATTTGTAAAGATTACTTCCAAGATCAATTGAAATCCGCTTGGTTTCTTTTACTGAAATTCCATTGGCATCCCATGTGCCATAGTCCAAATCAAAAGTAGTTCGAATCGGGCCGTTTGTTATGATTTTCCATGATAAATAGTTTTTTGATGAAAATAGAACGCTGTCTTTCCAGATACCAATTCCTCCTGTTCCCCGGCTTGCACCGACATGATAATTATCTAAACCTTCACCATGATCTTCATGATAGGATTTTCCTTCTTCTAAATCTTGCTTATACCATTTATTAATAATTGGATAATCAACTCTTTTTAGCCAGCAATCAATACCACTTGAAAGAGTACCTCCAGCTTCGCCAGATTCAGTAATTTGCTGTGCCTTTGGTCCATAAGTTCTGAAAGCTACTTTATCATTTTCCCAGGCAAAGTCATCTATCCGCTCCGGTACAAAACGGGCATATGTGGCAATCATTGAAATTGGTATAGTTGTTTCACTCGTAATTCCTTCAATATGAAAGTGTTTCTTTTCCAAAGGGAGAAAATCAGATTGAAAGATTAGCTGATCAAACACGCCATCTTCGTCAAGGTCAATTAATTGACTCAACAAGACTTGATTAGTATTGCCATCCTTAACTACGATTTTTTCAGGAGGTAATGATGAAAGTAAATTGCTAATATCCTTTAAATCGATCTCTACCACTTCACCGGTTCTGTCAATATTTAAATTATTGGAGATGTTAATTTCTGCAGAAGGCGTTGATTTACAGCCAAATATTGATAACGCAACGAGCATGATGCCCAGTGGTTTTAAACTTTTCATGATGATTTTATTTAAAAAACTGAAATTACTCAATTGAACCTATATAGACCTGGAAAACTGAGATAATTTTACATAAAAAAAGCCGGTCAAACCGGCTTTTTTATTATTTATTATCCACCTGCTGCTTATCTAAAAATATCATCATTTTCTGCTTCTTTTTTGGCTTTAGATGACCGGTTTCCACCAATCACCCAATGTAAACCAATCTGGGCCCCAACGAGTAAATTAGCTCTATTGCTAAATATACCTGAGATATCTTTATCGCCTATCATATCTATAAGATCTTTGTTTCGCATATCCGTAAAGCTATAATTTGCACGCACATTTGCAGAAATATAAAATTGTTTCCAAACATCGATATCCATACCGAAACCGAAAGCCAGTTGAATTTCTTTGTCTTTAAATTTTTGAATTTCCGAATTGCCCTCGCTATTCATTAAAGTCATTAATGCATTTTCTGGCATCATATATTGACCTGGATTTTCTTCATCCTGAAAATAGGATAATGGAATTTCAAGATTATTGTCGCTTGGAGGTGTAATAGTGCCATTTGCTATTGCATCCTGATACGCTATAGGAATGTCTGCCTGGCTGCCGACCAAAACTGTTGTAGCATCCAAAGGGATATCTCCTCCCTGGAGTAGATTAATATTGGCATCCTGCACAAATCGCATAGTCTCAGAGCCACCACGCAACAATGATAATTGTGGTCCGATTTGAAAATTGAATCGAGCAGCTTTGTTGCTTCCGCTCATCATCTTCATCAAAAGTGGAAATTGAAGATATGATAAATCAATATTTCGTTCAGCGACCATATTTTGTATTTGCTGAACAGATTCTGCTATTTGGTAAATCTGTCCCTGGGCTGCTTTGATTGATTCGATCTGAAATCCAAATCGGTTCGTAAGATCAATACCAACCGAAGCTCCAACTGGCGCCCATTCATAGTTTGCCTTGGCTGAATACAATGGGTTATCAGAAAATCCTTTGTCAAGTACGTATGTAGAATTAAAACCGGAAGTAATACCTAAATGTACCCTGGGCTGAGCATTAACAAAAGCAATGCCTAGCATGAATATACATATTGTCAACCCTGTTTTCATAATTTTGAAGTTTGAAATTGTAAAAGTCATCTCATTTATGTTTGATTTTTTATACCTTAAAGGTGCATATGGTAAATGGCTGATTTAGTTCTTGTTATATGCATTTATTACATGAGTGGATTTTCTAGATTAACTTTAGTTTTTTGAGATTTGCTATAATACAGATCTTACTCTTGAGTATTTAAATAGGTGCAATTGGAAAAAGTCTTTAAAAAAGAAATAGGTGCATATATAAAGTCGCTCTGTTTACGCCACCAAATTGATGTTTCTACAGAAACTTTTAATGAGATTTATTTTGATCTCTATATACCAAAATTGAGTCGAGTCTTTATATTCCATTCTTTTAATGATTCGGCAAATGATCATTATTATAGTCTGAAAGAAGTAAAACATTCTGATGACTTACTACAAGTGGTCCATATCTGGGAAGATCAATGGCTATTCAATAAAAATAAAATTGAATCCAGAATTGCATCTATGCTTGGGATTACCAAAAGAATTCATGGAAGAGAAACTAATATTGTAAAGATTGACAATGATCAATTGCTTAAGTTCTTGTCAGAAAACCATATGAATGTACCCATTAAAGCACAGCACAAATATGGTTTAACTAAAAATCAGGAATTGGTTGCGGTTATGTCTTTTAGTAAAGGGCGAACTATAATCCGGAATAATAAACCATTTAATTCATTTGAATTACTTCGTTTTTGTAATAAGCTCGAGGTGACTGTGGTTGGCGGATTCAGTAAGTTATTAAACCATTTCATTAGCAAGAATGATCCAGATGATATTATGACGTATGTCGATGCAGATTGGTCAGATGGGCAATCGTTATCGACAAATGGTTTTCATTATATTGAAACTATGCCAACCATGGAATTTTGGTTAAACATACAAACTGGAGATCGGGAAT
>JAHEMV010000451.1 GCA_024643455.1 Cytophagales bacterium | reverse complement strand
TAGGGCTTTTTCATCAGCATAAATAGCTACGTTGCTGTTGATCAATGGTTTCACAATATCCTTAAGTTCTGCCAATTTATCTTCATGCACAACCAGGCAGTCCAACGCATTGCAAACGCTCACCCGTCGTGTTTTGGCATTGTTTACGATCGCGATGCTTTTGTCCAGATTAGCGGACTTGTCAACATAGGTATGTACAATACCTGCACCAGTTTCTATCACAGGGACTTTAGCGTGATCGCGAACATAGTTGATTAAATTCTGACTTCCACGAGGTATGATGATGTCAACAAATCCTACGGCATTGAGCAATTCGGCAGTTGCCTCACGATCGGTAGGGAGCAGGGCAATTATATTTTCATCCAGATTGTATTTGCGGATCACCTCTTTAATAATTTTGACAATTGCCAGGTTAGAGTACTCGGCATCACTTCCTCCTTTAAGAATGCAGGCATTTCCGGATTTTATACATAAAGAAAATACGTCGAAGGTAACATTAGGCCGTGCTTCATAAATAATGCCTACCACACCAAGTGGAACGGATACTTTACTAAGTTTCATGCCGTTTTGATGGGTGCGCTGATCCAATACCTTGTTTAAGGGTGAAGGTAATCCGGCTACATTTGTCAGGTCAGCAGCAATATCTTTTATTCGTTGAGCAGTGAGTTTTAGCCGGTCATATTTTGGATCCGACTCGGGCATTCGAGCCAGGTCTTTTTTATTTTCTTCAAGGATAGTATCAGTATGTTCAATAGCAGATTTTGATAAATCCATCAGCAATTGATTGACAACAGTATCTTCGACGAGGGCCAGCTTTCTGCTGGCAAGCGACACTGCTTTAAATGTTTTCTCTAATTTCATTTATAGATTGGTATTGGTCAATGCAAATATAAATGATCATAATGAATTATGGGTTTCTGGTTTTTTAGACCAATAAGCGTTTCAGCTTTTTTGCTGTTGTATCTTGATAAACCCAAACCTATTTCATTAAAGTTTTCATCCATTATTTTAACGATATCCCCTTTCATAAAATCGCCAACAACTTTTGTGACACCAATAGGTAAAAGGCTAACTACTTTTTCTGAAACCAACGATTTTTTTGCTCCTTCATTTACGATCACTTGACCTTTAGCGTTTGATTGGGAATGGGCAATCCATTTTTTGAGACTCGAGGTCCTTTTCTTAGGTTTGAACGTGGTTCCTATTTTTTCACCATTTGCAATCCTGTTGAGAATATGTTCTGTTTTCCCATTGGCAATTACTACAGGAATACCTAATCCTGCCACATACAAGGCAGTGTTACATTTGGTGATGATGCCCCCGCGACCAAAATTTGATTTTGTATTGCTGGTGATTTTTTCCAGTTGATGGGTTTTTAGATCAAACTCAGAAATAACAGACGATGTCTCATGTTCAGGATTTCCATCGTAGATCCCGTCGACATTCGTGAGAATATAAAGACTTTCAACATCGAGCATACCGGAAACGAGTCCTGCAAGTTCGTCATTATCCGTGAACATAAGCTCCGTGATGGAAATCACATCATTTTCATTGACAATTGGGATGATATCATTGGAAAGCAGCGCATTCAGACAGTTTTGCATATTGAGGTAATGGTTCCGGTCTTTAAAATCCTGCTTGGTTACCAGTACCTGGGCACACAGTTGATTTAATTCCTTAAAAAGCGATGTGTAAATATTGATGAGTTTTACCTGACCTAAAGAAGCCAATAACTGTCTTTCGGCAACGGTATCAAGTTTTTTAACTGTTTTGAACAAACTCCTACCTGCTGCTACAGCACCGGAAGATACTAAAATCACCTGCTTTCCTTTGCTTTTTAATTCACCGATTTGAAGCACAATCTTTTTTATTAGTCCTTCGTTGGGCAAGCCATTTTCCTGCGTCAACACATTGGAACCGATCTTTATGCAGATTCTATTTTTCAACCTGTGCTTCAATTAAATTTTAAACATGTTTTTAAGTGCTGACCACAATTGTTTTTTCTTTGTCACATCAGTTTCAATTGTGTCAAGAGAGTCAACATAAAGAGTCTTTTTCCCATTATTTTCGCTAATCTGGTATAAATTATCTCCATTTGTCAGCATTGAATTTTCGGTGCCGAATGAAAGCATATAATCATAAGGAATTTCTTCAAGTACTTGTTTTAATGGCCAATTGGCAAGATTTACCAAAGCGAAATCGTTTTTCGAATAATTTAAACCGCTTTCCATGATCTTCATTAGAAAGTCAAAGTCGGTTTGGCTTAGGAAATCATGTTTGGGTTCTGTCACCAGGATAAGAAGTTTATTTGCATTTCTACCAAAAAAAGTAACTGGTTTGGATTCTTCTGCTATGGTTAGCTTAGGTTTATCAACAGGTTTTGGTTCTGAAGGATCTGCTATCGAACCAATGATGGATTTTTTTGGTTCATCAATGATAAACAGGTCGTCCTGATAAATGTATTTAAAAAAAGAAATATTTTCTTCCATGTTATAGATTCTGGTCAAAAATTGCTTTCAATTCATTTGCGTCATTCGGTTTCAACCTTCCTGCAAGGATGAGTCTCAATTGTCTTCTTCTCAATGCTCCGGCATACAACTCTTTTTCACGACTCGTTTCAGGAATAGCTTCAGGAACCGAAATTGGATTGCCAAATTTGTCCACAGCTACAAAAGTAAAAAAAGCGCTGTTCGTTAAGGTTTTTGTTTTCTTCGGGATGTTTTCCGCAGTTACCTCGATATATACTTCCATTGATGACTTAAATGCCCTGGTCACCTGGGCTGTTAATGTGATTACTCCACCGATTTCGATAGGGTGTCTAAAAGAAATATTGTCAACAGAAGCTGTTACGGCCAGGCAATTGGAGTGTTTTTGTGCTGAGATTGCAGCGGCAATGTCCATCCAATACATAAGTCGACCTCCCATCAATTTGCCAAATGGATTGGTATCGTTCGGCATGAGTAATTCACTCTTGACGACCATGGATTCTTTTACAAATTTTGATTTTTCTGCCATGAATTAATTATTTATCCGTCCAGCCAAATTTTCCAAGCAAAGGGACAAACCTGAAAAAGTCGTGGCTTTGCGTGGTAATTTGTCCATGAATATCCTTCGAAATCAGTATCATTTCCTGATGTTCTTCGTTTCCTACAGGAATCACCAATTTTCCATTGGGTTTTAATTGATCAATTAATGCCTGTGGCAAACTTGGAGCACCAGCGGTTACAATGATTTTGTCATAAGGCGCAAATGTAGGCCACCCCTGAGATCCGTCCCCACAATGAAAATGTGCCCGATAGCCCATTTTTTGTAGAAAGCTTTTAGCATGTTGGTATAGTTTTTTATTATACTCAATCGTAAATACTTTTGCTCTCATTTCCAGCAGAATACAACATTGATACCCGGAGCCGGTTCCTATTTCCAGCACTTTTTCATCAGGTTTTATTTCGAGAAGTTCGGTTTGGACAGCAACTGTATAAGGCTGGGAAATGGTTTGTCCTTCGCCAATCGGGAATGCTTTGTCCTGGTATGCATGCTCCAAAAATGCTTTATCAAAAAAATAATGACGCGGTACCGTTTGAATCGCCTCCAGCACTCTCTTATCTTTTATCCCTTTGTCTATCAGGATTTTAACAAGATTCCTCCTCATCCCTTTGTGTCGGTAACTATCTTCAAGCATATTCAACATAAAATTTGCATGAATTTAGAGCATACTTTCGGATTTTCCTTAATTGTAAGTTACAATCTTGGCTGCAAAAGTATAATTATGAAAGTATCAAATAGTTGCCTAGTCAGTGACTTCGGTAATTTTTACTTTTTATCAGTTTTTTTAATATTTTAGAGACTTATTTAATTCCATTTTTAGAACTCAATTAATTTTTGGCTCATGAGGTTGAATTGCATAGTGGTGGATGATGACGAAATGTCGAGGAGGGTTGTGGTGCATTTCATCGAAAAAACAAATTATCTCCAGCTTATTAAAGAGTTTGATAATGCTATAGATGCTATGCATTATCTAGACGAAGAGCATGTTGATATTATCTTTCTGGATGTACAAATGCCAGAGATGACGGGGATGGAGTTTATCAATGCCCTAGAGAAGGATATTGAGATTATTCTCATTACATCGGAGCAAAAATATGCCGTTGAAGCATTTGAAAAAAAGGTAACAGATTACCTTGTTAAGCCAATCGAATATGCTCGATTTATTCAGGCAGTACAAAAAGCTCAATCCAATGTAGATATTAAACGGGCTGAAACCGTAAGAAGAAAGGAGTTTTATGTAAGGGCTGATGCAAAGATTGTGCGAATTTCTTATTGTAAAATTTTATTCGTGGAAGCACTTGCAGATTATGTAATTATACAAACTGAGACAAAAAAGCATATCGTTCATTTTACTATGAAAGGGCTGGCTAATCGATTACCTGAAGATATTTTTGTGAGAACCCATCGTTCCTACATCGTCAATCTTGATAAAATCGAAGCCCTGGAAGATAATTCGTTGTTGATTGGCGAGAAGTATATTCCGATCGGGGCATCTTACAAAGAAGCACTTCTCGATCGGCTCAATTTTTTA
>JAHEMV010000450.1 GCA_024643455.1 Cytophagales bacterium | reverse complement strand
TGCTGCCATGCATAATGGCTTATATAAGTCAAAAATCCAGGGAAATAGACTTGTTCTGGAAAGTGAGACCGATACCACTTTTGGTTTGCGCACCATTAAAACATTTTCATTTGATGATTTAGAAAGTGCTTTGGCTATTGAATATCAGATTTTTAATGATTCAGACTCGGCACAATCGGTCGGGCTGTGGGAGATTAGCTGTGTGCCAGGCAGTGGTATTGTCTTTTTTCCATTTGGAGAAATCCCTGGAAATACGGTGAATAACCTCGATCTCGACATTGTTGATGGCATAGGAATATTAAAGTATGAACCTGAAAAGTTCGAGCCATGGCATAAAGTTTTCAACAATGCTGCTGAGGGATGGCTCGCACATGTCAATGATGATAATATTCTTTTTATAAAATCATTTGAAAAAGTACCATCAGACGAAATTGCACCCGGCCAGGGGAATGTGGAAGTCTATGTGAGCAAGCCATTGGAATACATAGAGCTGGAAAACCATGGGAGTTACCGCCGAATACCTACAGGTGGTTCGCATTTGTACAAAGTGAAGTGGTATTTCAGAAAACTCCCCACTGAATTAAGTCCTGGTGATTTCCCTTCGAAAGAACTGATTTCCTACGTTAAAAAAATCATTAAGGAATAGTGCCTGCCAGATTTTGATATTCTATTGATCCATAGATCCATCGGGATTTACTTTGCTCAAATATCCATCAACAATAGATTTATCAACAACCTGACTTTCTCCACCGATTAAGTATTTTTTGTCTGAAGTTGTCGAGATACATTTACCGATGGTCCTTTTATCGGTTTGTTTAAAATATTTTGACGAAGTAAGATCACCTACTCCTTCATAATTTAAACTGAACAGCCAAATATTTTCATGAGATGCATCCTCAACTTTCTTCCCGACAAACGTATAGCCATCTTTGTTAACGGAGCTAATTGCTGAAATAAATTCACATCGATTGCCATCCCCATCATAAAATTCATAGTCCCATTCTAGGATCCCTGATTTATTAATTCGTATTGCCCACCCTTTTTCATTTTTAAAGCCCATAAGCAAGTAGGAATGTGCGTCCTCATACATATTGGTCAATAAGGCATCTATTAAATTTGAATTGTAGGATTTACTGAACAAAATAGTCCCGTCATATTCCATAAGGTAAATCGTATGTTTGAGTGACTCCTTATCCACTTGTTGGACAAATACTTTTTGGTTTGTTGTTAACCAAATATCCCTCACATAACTGCCACTTTCGGAGGCTGTAATTGGCACTGTATCTATGATGCTGCCGTCATTATTCAGGATATGAATGTTGAATGCCCATTGTATTTGACCATTATATGCTATCGTGGCGATGGCATACCTGTTTTGAGGGATTTCTGCAACAGCTATAGGCCATACGTCTTCGGAGTTTTCTACAACTTTCGTTGTCCAGATTTTATTGCCATCAAAAGAATACAAACCAATAAACACACTGTGCGGATTGGATTCCACATCTGTCCCTCCTACCACCAATTGATTCAGATTCGTGTGTTTGAAATAACTCAAATTCATCTCCTGGAAAGGTTGCTTTATCCATTGTGTTTTGCCGTAAATGTCAACGGCAAATAATTGTCCGTCTCCGTAAATAAGATTGGTGCCATCATCCAGTTGGGACATAAAGTCAATGGTAACTAAATTTGAAAATTCCTTTTCCCAGGTTGCGTTTTGTTGTTCAATTTTTTCTTCAGAACAAGATGTAAATAACAATAAACTCAAAAAGCATAGAAATACTTGCGGGATTATTGTGTTTAAGCGCGACAATAAATTCGTTTTTGGATTTATCAGGGACTTTTTCATTGTGTCAAGAATTATTAAGAAATTTAATCAATAACAATCGTACATTATTTTATTTAATAAGAATTATTTTGTACACAGAACAGGGCACTAATGTGCATAAAGTGTGCCATATCAAGGTTTTATTGGAAAATTTGCAGAACTATTTTTAGTAAAATATTGTACATTTAAATCTTTAATATAATCTCGTTACCTAACCCATTTTTTAATGATGAAAAAGACTGCCATTCTTCTCTCGCTACTAATCTATGCTGCTTTCCCAATTCTGGCCGAAACGTATACGGTCACTTCCCCGGATGGGAAGGTAGTTTACCAAGTTAACATTGCTGAAAAGGTGATGACTTCGGTGTTTTACAATGGCAAGCTCATTATTCAAAGCTCAGAATTCGGCCTTCAGTTTGAACAATCTCCATATCTGGGAACTGACCTGGGAGTTGAAAAAGTGATCCAAAACGAGATCAATGATACCTGGAAGCCAGTAATTGGTCAATATTCAGAAGTGCTCAACCATGCCAATGAGTTGGTTTTGGATTTGAAGGAGAAACGCTTCCCGGCACGTCAGATCAGGCTAATATTTAGATCATACAACGATGGTGTTGCATTTAGATATGTCATTCATGATTCGTTCAAAAATTTTATTTCAAATTACCAGGAAGGCATGACTATACCTATGGTGGAAGAAAAAACGAACTTTTCATTTAATGGAGATCATACGGTTTGGGCTGCTAATTATGGATCCTATACTACTCATCAGGAAACGGAATATAACAAAATCAAACTAACGGATATCACCGAAGCAGATATCATTGGTCTTCCACTTTTAATTGAAATAAATGAGGATCTTTACGCGGCCATTACCGAGGCCAATCTCACCGATTGGGCCGGGATGTATCTTGGGAAAACACCAGGAAAATCTACTAGTCTCACAAGCAAATTATCACCATTGCCGGGTGCCGGTGATACAAAAGTCAATGTAAAACCAGGAAGTCCTTCTCCATGGCGGGTTATCATGATCGGAGTAGAACCTGGAGATCTTATTGAATCATCCATTTTATACAATCTGAATGAACCATGTGCCATCAAAGACCCATCATGGATCAAGCCTGGAATAAGCGCCTGGGATCATTGGTGGAGCGGCGAGGTAAAAATGGATACCGAAACAATCTTAAAATATGTTGATCTGGCTGCTGAAATGGGATGGGAATATATGCTTATTGATTGGAATTGGTATGGCCCTCCTTTCGGTGATGTTGTTGGCGGTCCGGGAAATCCAAATGCGGATATTACCAAAGTGGTAAAAGAAGTGGATATGCCTGGAATTATAAAATATGCTAATTCCAAAAATGTTGATATTTTGGTATGGTTGCTTTGGGAAAGTGTAGAAAAGCAAATGGACGAAGCATTTCCGCTTTATGAAAAGTGGGGAGTGAAAGGCGTAAAGATAGACTTCATGGCCAGGGACGACCAATGGATGGTCCAGTGGTATCACAAAGTGGTGAAAAAAGCTGCAGAGCATCATTTGACGGTTGATTTTCATGGAGCATACAAGCCAACCGGCTGGACACGAACCTACCCAAACCTACTGACTAGAGAAGGGGTGATGGGAAACGAATACAGCAAGTGGTCGTTCAGGGTCACACCGGAGCACACCACAACTTTACCTTTTACCAGGATGATTGCCGGCCAAATGGATTTTACTCCAGGTGCTTTTATAAATAAATCTATGGGACAATTTAAGACCGGATCACCTGCAGAAGCCATGGGAACACGATGCAATCAGTTGGCCATGTTTGTAGTGTATTACAGTCCACTGACCGTGGCCTGCGATCACCCTGATCAATATAAAAATCAGCCCGGCACTGATTTTTTGAAGGAAGTTCCAACGGTATGGGATGATACAAAAGTAATCAATGGAAGGGTCGGTGAATATATTGCAATTGCGCGAAAAAAAGAGAATAGGTGGTTTATAGCCGCCATGACAAATAGTGAAGCAAGAACTTTAGAAATTGATCTCGATTTTCTTGGAAAAGGGCAGTGGGAGCTGAATTATTTCAAAGATGCAAAAGATGCCAATATAAATGCCGAAAAATTGGATTCTGGGAAAATACTACTAAGCGCTAATGACAAACTGAAAATTGACATGGCACCTGGGGGAGGATATGCTGGATATTTTGATACAAAGTAGATTGAATATCAGCGAAAGGCCATTTTGATTCAACACATTAAATCGTACATTTAAATCCTAAATGAGATAAATATTTTTAACCCAAAAATGAGTTTATAATGAAAAATTTTTTCGCTTTAATTTTAGTTTTAATTCTTGCCATTCCATCAGGGTGGGCTCAGGAAAAGAAAGAAGAGGTTAAAAAGATCAACGTATTGGTCTTTACCAAAACCAAGGGATTCAGACATCAGTCCATTTCCAATGGGGTGAAATGCATGTGGGAACTCGGATTGAAAAATGGTTGGAACGTGACGGCTACTGAAGATGCTTCGCTTTTCAATGATGATTTTTTGAGTAGCTATGATGTTGTTGTTTGGTTAAATACAACAATGGATGTTTTGGATGAAGCACAACAAGATGCATTTGTTCGATTTTACAGAGGAGGTAAAGGGTATGTAGGAATCCATTCTGCTGCTGATACTGAATACGATTGGCCATGGTACGGTGAAATGATGGGCGGTGCATGGTTCAAAGGACACCCACCAACGCAAGAAGCAACATTGGTAATTGA
>JAHEMV010000449.1 GCA_024643455.1 Cytophagales bacterium | reverse complement strand
ATGTGTATTCCAATGCCATGATGCCATCTCAAATGGTAAAAAAAATATGCAGGATCAATGAAGCAGGGAAGACCTTGCTTAAAACAGCCATGGAAAAACTAGGTCTTTCCGCCCGTGCTTATGATCGAATCTTAAAAGTTTCCAGAACTATTGCAGACCTTGCCGGGACAGAAGATATCAAAATAGAACACCTTGCAGAAGCCATCCAATACCGGAGCCTCGATCGGGATGGATGGATGGGGTAAGGGCCCGAACTACGAGCTCAAGCCAGTATGGGGGGGGGTAACAACTTCAACAAAGTCCAAACTGATTTCAGTAAAAACAATAGTTCGATTATGTTAAATTCACATGCTAATATTTGATTATGCAGTTAAAAATATTGAAAAAGGCACTAAACATTTTATTGGACACAATTATAGTTTTGGTGACAATTGTTTTATTGAGCAGTTGCTCTACATTTGATTCTGATAATTGGAGGATACGCATTCCGGAAATTGGAATGACTTCATCTCTCAGGCCTGTCGATCTAAATGGAGATGGCGTGCTGGATCTGGTAGCTGGAGGAGGAGGCCCTGAATTTAGGGAGACAGATTATGGAGTGATGGCTATTGATGGTTCTAATGGAGAATTACTGTGGAAAGTTGGTACCTGGAATCAGGTGGTTAGCTCTCCGGTCTTTAAGGATATCACTTCCGATGGCATTCCGGATGTATTTATTGGAGGCCGGTCAGCAATTTTTATGGCCATTGATGGAAGAAATGGAAATGTTATTTGGCAGTATCTTTCTTACGAATCTGAAATGGATTTGATTAATGATACTTCATACCTCAATTTTTATACGCCACAATTTGTGGAGGATGTTGATGATGATGGATATGATGATTTGTTGGTTTCCTTTGGCGGCTTTTTCAAGGCCGGAACAGGAGATCCTGAGCGGCCCTCAGGACAATTGATGTTGATCAGTAGCAAATCAGGTGAGGTATTACGAAAGCTGAAGATGCCTGATGGCAGGGAAACTTATATGTCGCCAATTATCCATGATTTTCACAAGAATAATAAACCAGATATCATTATCGGAACTGGTGGAGAATCACTGCCTGGCGAATTGTACCGAATCAAATATGAAGACCTCCTGGCAGAAAAATTGTCAGATACCATCTCGCTGGCATTTGGCGGTAAAAAAGGGTTCATAGCTCCTCCTGTTTTGGCAGATATCAATTCCGATGGTATTTTGGACATTATTGTCAATTCAGTAGATGGGAGAATGATCAGTATTGATGGGGAAACAAATGAAACCATCTGGGTAGTTTCTTTAGGAGATGGATTTGAGGTATACACAATGCCAGCTCCTGGTATTTTTACTGGAGACAGCACTCCAGATTTCTATGGCAGTTTTGGAAAAGGTGTCTGGCCGGATTCAGAATTTATAGTTCATATTATTGTTGATGGAAAAGATGGAAAAGTTGTGTTTTCCGATTCTGTTGGCGTCTTTCAATATGCTTCACCAATCGTATATGACTTAACTAAAAATGGTATTGATGAAGTTATTATTGTAAATAATGATGCGAAGAAAGTTACAGAAGGGATGGAATTAACCCTTTATAAAAACGAAGTATTAGTACTTGACATAGAAAAAAAAGAATTTGGTGTTTTACTAGGTCCATACAAAGGTTCTAACCTTGGATCAACCCCACTAATTACAGATCTTGACAATGATGGATTTATTGATATTATATACTGCTACATGGAGGATCAGGGTAATTTTTATTCCTTTAAAGAAACTCGAATGGAAAGAATGGAACTACAAGTAGCCAAAAAAGACTCAATTATCTGGGGAACCTATATGGGAATAAATTATGATGGTATATATATTCAGAATGATTGATATTTCATTAATTATATTGAAATTCTCCGAACGGACTCAAAATTGTTAGCATTTTCCCAGATGCCCACAGATCGAAAAGCTGAGAAAAGCAGCGTGATCCGTGAACGGGTAATCAAAACAAGGGAAATCCAGTCTGTACGATTCAATGATGTTGGCGATGTGTATTCCAATGCCATGATGCCGTCTCAGATGGTAAAAAAAATATGCAAGATCAATGAAGCCGGAAAGTCTCTGCTCAAAACAGCCATGGTAAAATTGAGACTTTCCGCACGTGCTTATGATCGAATCTTAAAAGTTTCCAGAACTATTGCATACCTTGCCGGAACAGAAGACATCAAAATAGAACACCTTGCCGAAGCAATCAAATATCGCAGCCTCCATCGGGTGGAATGAATGGGATAGAAAAATTATATTTACCAAAATCGATATCAAAAATTAATTGCGAATAAATGATGTTTAAGGGGGGTATCGTTAATCGGTTTATTATGATCCCAAAAACTGGATTACGTATCCTGAGCATATTGCTGTTTCTCATGACTGATCTTGTCTATGCCCAAAATCAGGTAAATTTTGAAATTGAGGATGAATCGGCTAATCCATTGATAGGGGCAAATATCATCATCAAAGGAACGACCACTGGGGTAATCACTGACACCTTTGGAAAAGCCCGACTTGAAAATATACCTGATGAGGAAATTATATTTGAAATCTCCTTCATAGGTTATCAAAAAAGACAGATTATTCTCCATTTTCCTGAGGATGACAATAAAATCATCGAAATACAACTCGAAGAAGGAGAAAAGCTGGAAGAAATAATCATTGAAGCTACACGGTCTTCACGGAATATAGATGATATACCAACACGAATTGAAACTATTACGGGCGAAGAACTCGGGGAAAAGGCAGCAATGAATTCCAGCAATATCGGAATGCTGTTGAAAGAAACGACTGGAGTACAAATGCAGCAAACCTCATTAAGTTCCGGAAACTTAAGTATAAGGATCCAGGGTTTGGATGGCCGATATACCCAACTGTTGAAAGATGGTTTTCCACTCTATGGAGGATTTGCAGGTGGATTGTCTATCATGCAGATACCACCGCTCGATCTGAAGCAAGTGGAGTTGATCAAGGGAAGTAACTCTACCTTATTTGGTGGTGGCGCTATTGCGGGTCTGGTAAACCTTGTATCCATAACACCTGAAGTTGATCCGGAGCTTAATATCATGTTCAACCAGACAAGCGCTTTAGGGACAACGGGTAATGTTTTTTATGCTCAAAATTATGGTAAAACGGGATTGACCATCTATGCTGCAGCATCCAATCAGGTGCCATTTGATCCTGATAATGATGGTTTTTCAAATATTCCAAAAGCCAGAACTTTCAATTTAAATCCAACATTTTATTATTATTTCGATTCAGAATCTTTGCTCATTTTAGGAATAAATTCATCTATTGATCATAGGATAGGTGGTGATATGGAGGTTATCGTTGGAAATGAAAGTGATCTTCATACGTTCACAGAAAAAAATTCATCAGAAAGATATACAACCCGCCTTCTTTATAGAAATAATAAGGAAAATCATACAATAACCGCCAGGAATAGCATCAGCTATTTTGACCGTAAACTCACCATACCGGATTATAATTTTTATGGAAACCAATTATCAAGCTTTTCAGAATTTTTGTATAGTCTGCAGGACAACGAAAAATCCGACTGGCAGTTTGGTATTAATTATTATTTTGAAAAATTTACCGAGAATGATGCTGATAACTATCCATTAAGGAATTACGAATACAATACATTGGGAGCCTTCATCCAAAACACTACTGATGTAAGCGCGCGATTTACCTTTGAAGAAGGTTTGAGGACTGATTATGATTTCGATTATGGAACTTTTGTTCTTCCGCGTATTTCAGTCCTTTATAAAGCTAATAGAAATCTAACTGCTCGAATAGGGGGTGCTTTGGGCTATAAACTACCTACAATATTTACCGAAGATGCCGAAAAACGCTATTATAAAAATATCGATCCAATCTATGCTGATAACATGAAACCTGAAAAATCTATTGGAGGTAATTTTGATATCAATTATAAAGCTTCGTTTATGGATAAAATGACATTTTCTGTCAATCAAATGTTTTTTTT
The DNA here is from genome assembly GCA_024643455.1 of Cytophagales bacterium. Taxonomy (GTDB): domain Bacteria; phylum Bacteroidota; class Bacteroidia; order Cytophagales; family Cyclobacteriaceae; genus JAAUQL01. Next base: position 556 of record JAHEMV010000449.1, on the reverse strand, counting down.
GACTCAATTAAAAAATGGGCTTGTTTTGAGAATGGATGACACACGTATGAGGTATTACTTTGAAAATGCAGACGGGAATATTTTATCCTCAGGTTTTGAAACCAATTTGAAACTCACATATGATGATTTTAAATTCTACGCCAACTATGCATTTATCAATACCGAATTGCAGTACGATAATATATTTAATCAAAAACCACTCACTCCAAAACATAATGCCGGGTTTGTGGTGATGTACGAGCCGGAAGAAAAATGGTCAATAGGTTATGAATTGTACTACACGAGTTCGCAGTTTGATGAAATGTACCATAAAAAACCCGATTACTGGATCATGGGATTTATGGTGATGAGGTATTTTAAAAAACTTTCGGTATTCATCAACTTTGAAAATTTCACCAATGTGATTCAGTCGGATTTTGAGCCATTGGTTTTACCTCCAACAAATAATCCCGACTTCCCGGATATATGGGCACCAACTGATGGATTCATCTTTAATGGAGGATTTAAGATTGATTTTTTTTGAAAATAAAAATTTTGTTTGATACTAAATTTGTAA
>JAHEMV010000042.1 GCA_024643455.1 Cytophagales bacterium | reverse complement strand
CTCCGGTAAAGGTTCCACTTGCCAAATGAAGTAGAATTAGGTCTCCTTGCATTGGAACCAATATTTTGAGGTGGGAGTTCTTTGTAAAAGTTTTTTCTTTTGTCAATGTGATTGGCTTCTCCTCCTCCTCCAGGCCCCACACAATCCACTCCTAGTGATAAGAAAAGATGGCCTTCCGGATCAACAAACCACCATCGCCCATCAATTTTTTCTGTTCTGAAAAAACCAGTGCTTTTCGCTGTTGTTTTCAGATAACCTCCATAAATTGAATATCCAAAATCCGGTGGTTTTAAGAGCTCCTTTTCTTCAGCATTCCACTCCTGGGTTAGTTGTTCTATCGATTTAATTTTTCCATCAAAGTCCCCTAAATTCCATTGACCAAACTCGTCCACAATTGGGATTTCACCCAAATATTCATCGCCAGGATCTTCAACAGACAATCGTATTGACTTCAATTCGATGGTGGGATCATTGATTGGTACATGCATTCGGAAACCAATGGAATCCACTCCTTGTAGCTGTCCTCTTTTTCCGCCAAGATTGATCCATCCTGTATACCGTGGTTGATTCATGGTTCCGGCGAGGTCATTTGCGGCATCGGGCAATTTGGTATAAAAACGCAATGGAATAGCCAATTTTATCCATCCATTAGCAGCGTAGCTCATGACACGCAATTCATTGTATCCTGTCTTGGTTGTAAATCCGACCTGGAATCGTTGAGAAGTGGTAGATTTCATTTCCAGCACTACAAAATTGTAGGCATCCCAATCAGCAGGTAATCCAGGCGCAATATCCTTTATCGCAAATTTTTGTCCTGATACTTTTTTGGAACTGTCAAATTGAATTTTAAATGTTTTGGGCTGGTCAGTGCAACTTTGGATGATTAAGAAAAATCCAAGCAAACCGATAAAATAAGACGATCTTTTCATGTGTAAAAAGTATAAGGCTTTTAAAAAAAATTTCGATAAACCAACTACACAAATCTATTTAAAAAAATGATTATCACAGCCATCCTTTTTTTAGCTTATAAAAAATTCGATAAAACAAAGATCTTATTTTCAGTTTCAGGCTATTCATAAAATCCGGGCTGCAATTTTACAGTCCCTTATTTATAGGAATTAATTCCTGACTTGTTACTGAAACTGTCAAAAAAATGTAGCACAGTTAAAAAATATAAAAATACAACATCGCATAAATATAAGAAGCGAGTTGCATCCGCCTTAGCCTTTAAATGAAAAATATGATATGATCGAATTTATAAGGAGAATAAAAAAGCCCCCCTACGCTTATGCTTCGGAGGGCGAAGGTGGAGCATAACGGATTCGAACCGTTGACCCCCACGCTGCCAGCGTGGTGCTCTAGCCAACTGAGCTAATGCCCCAAAATAATTTATTTTGGATTCGCCTAACAATTCTTCTCAAAAAATCGAGCTGCTTTAGTTAGTTGAGCCTGTCTGCCGACAGGCAGGCTAATGCCCCAATGCTTTAAATTGGAGCGCAAATATATTTTAATTTCTGGCTTTGTCAAAATTTTAACCTGCGTGCTTTGGTAAAAGCTTTACGATAATATTCTGTCATCAGATCTGCCTCAATCACTCCACGGCTCGATGAGGAATGGATAAACAAAATTTGATCCTTTTTCCGTGTATCCGTCACAAGACCAGCATGGGTAACTCTTCCTCTTTTCTTCAGGGTTTTAAAAAATACCAGGTCTCCCGGCTTTAATTCGCTGATCGTTACTTTTTTACCCATTTTACTTTGTTCACTTGCTGTCCTGGGAATGTACACATCTATCGCTTCAAAACTGCGCATTAACAATCCCGAACAGTCCATTCCCAATACGGTTGTTCCACCGAATTTGTATGGAGTACCAACATAGGATCTGGCCCTGGAAACAACAATATCTACTTTTTCCTGACGCGATATTCTCGCACCCATACACGAACTCATCAATACACCGATTGTGAAAATTAACCCAACTCTCCAAAGAGACATGACAATCAAATTTTTCATTTACCTTAATTTCAATTCAATAATAACGATTTCAAAAAAATAAAGTATCCTTTTCCTGACTTGCTCGATTAACAAAACACATTAATCAATCCACAAATTTGTTTTTTTGATCCTGATATTTGTCTTTTGCCTGAATTTATTCATTGCGTCTATTCAAATCAATTTTACTTTGACCTTTAGCGTCTAATCATATGTGTGGAATTACGGGTATTTATGCTAAAAACCTGGTAGGAAAGATGCATATGATCAATCTTTCCAATGCCACCGAGCAAATAGCGAGGCGTGGCCCAGATGCCAGGGGCGTTTGGATGAACGATTTCGTGGGGCTAGGCCACCGCAGGCTTTCCATTATTGATGTGAGCTATAATGCTTCACAGCCCATGAAGGATTCAAGTGGTAGATACACCATAGTATACAATGGAGAAATCTATAATTTCAAAGAATTAAAAGAGAATCTGTTAAATAGGGGTGTTGTATTCAAATCTACCTCTGATACAGAAGTACTGCTTTACACTTATATCAATTATGGTGAAAAATGCTTGTCAAGATTAAATGGTTTTTTTGCCTTTGCAGTCTATGATGAGCAGGAAAACAGTCTGTTTATCGCTCGTGACCGGTTTGGAATTAAACCGCTTTATTATCTCAATGATGAAGATAAGATGCTTTTCGCTTCGGACATGCATTCTATTCTTGCCTATGGCATCAAAAAGGAATTGGACAATGAAGCTCTGCTGACCTATCTGCAGTTGAACTATACTCCAGCTCCAGACACCATGATCAAAGGGGTAAAAATGCTTTCTCCGGGGCATTTTGCAAAAATCAATAATGGTGAATTTCAGATTCAACCTTATTATAGTATAGCCTACGACAGACGTTATGTAGCCCAAAATGATGAATCCTACGATCGCCAGCAAATGCACTTACGGGAATTACTGGAAGAGTCAGTAAAAAAAAGGCTTGTTGCTGATGTGCCTTTGGGAACCTTTCTTAGTGGTGGGATTGATTCTTCGATTATTTCCGGAATTGCAAAAAAGTACAAAGATGATCTTCATACCTTTAGCATAGGATATCGGGACGAGCCTTTTTTCGACGAAACGCATTATGCCAACCTTGTTGCGAAAAAATTTCAAACCAACCACACTGTTTTTTCACTTACGAACAACGATCTGTACGAACACCTTTTCGAGATCCTGGATCGGATGGACCAACCATTTGCTGATTCTTCAGCTATTCCGACCTATATTTTAAGTAAAAAAACTAAAGAACATGTTACGGTAGCACTTTCCGGAGATGGAGCGGATGAGCTTTTTTCAGGATACAACAAACATGCAGCTCATCTGAGATCAATGGATAATGGAGGCATCAATTCTATTTTAAAAGTTGTTGGCCCTTTGCTTAAACATATTCCAAAATCAAGAAATGGGTCAATTTCCAATAAAATTCGTCAGGCAGAAAAATATAGCAAAGGACTTAAGTTAAATCAAAAAGATCGATACTGGGCCTGGGCCAGCATTGCTTCAGAAGACAAGGCGATGCAATTACTCCACCGGGATAAAAAAGATCAATTAATTCATGAAAACTATTTATCCAGAAAGATAAATCTATTGCAACCTATCACTTCAGAGCATGATTTTAATGAGCTTTTACTTGCAGACATGCAATTGGTACTACCCAACGATATGCTCCGTAAAGTAGATTTGATGTCGATGGCACATGGATTGGAGGTTAGGGTACCTTTTCTGGATCACAATATTGTTGATTATGTTTTTCAATTACCGGTTTCTTCCAAGATCAATCCCCAGATCAGAAAGCGGATTCTGCAGGATACCTTCCAGGATTTACTGCCTATAGAATTATACAATAGACCAAAACAAGGTTTTGAAGTACCATTATTGAAATGGTTCAGAACTTCGTTAAAATCAATGATAACCGATGATCTGTTAAAAGACCAGTTTATCGAGGACCAGCAAATTTTCGATCTGAAAGCAATACGGGCATTAAAAAAGCGTCTTTTCTCCATGAATCCCGGTGATGCCCATGCTACTATTTGGGCACTGATTGTCTTTCAATGGTGGTGGAAAAAGTATTTTTAATCCAGGTGATAAGTTGGCCACCTAGTTTGTTCACAAGCTGATTTTTTAAATTAAATTGCATTGATAAATTTTTAAGCAAGCCACGTTTTGAAAAAAAGCAAAAAATCGCCGCCAAAAGTGCTGATACGAAGTTATGGGAGGTACACAACTTGGGATAGAGAAAGCAAAACTTTGCCTGAACTGGTCGATCTGACCTATGAAGTAAAAGCAGAAATTGGAGTGGAATTTGGAATGATCGTAGAATTCGAACAGGCAAAAGGAAGATTCATCGATTTCACGATTGAACATCCTCCATTTTGCGATGTACATGGGGATATTGAACCTCCATTTGAGGGCACAATACAAATTCGGAGCAATCCCTATTCTTTCTTTCTCGGCGATACAATTTGGGAACCCATTGATGATAAGCGCGGGTCCTGGACGATGACCGTCTCAATCGATGGACAAAAATTAGCCACCAAAACGATCTTACTGACCTAAAAAGCACTTAAAATCCATGAAGGATAAACTGATACAGCTGGCAAAATTATTAGATGGCGACTTATTTGTTGATGATACGATGCGAAGAATATATGCTACGGATGCCTCCGCATATCGTCAGTTCCCAATAGCTGTTGCCATACCGAAAACGGTGGATGATCTGAAAAAATTGATTCTTTTTGCCAAAGAAAACAAAACTTCCATAATCCCTCGTACTGCCGGGACTTCCCTTGCAGGACAAGTTGTTGGAAGTGGAATTGTTGTGGACGTTTCCAAATATTTCACACAAATACTTGAAGTCAACGAAAAGGAAAAATGGGTGCGGGTACAGCCAGGTGTGATACGCGATGATCTCAATGTTTTCCTTCATCAATATGGACTATACTTTGGGCCCGAAACTTCTACTGCCAACCGTGCTATGATCGGAGGTATGGTAGGCAATAATTCATGCGGATCCAACTCGATAGTTTATGGCAGTGCCCGCGAGCATTTTATAAGCACCAACGTGTTGCTTAGTGATGGTTCAGAAACAGAATTCAGGTCTTTGACCAAGGAAGAATTTGAATCAAAATGCCAGGGAAACAGTTTAGAAAATAAAATCTACCAGGAAATAAATACGATACTTTCTGATAAAACAAATCAAAAAAACATAGAAGAAGGTTTTCCAAAAAAAGAAATCCCACGACGAAATACGGGTTATGCACTTGATTTGCTCATGGATTCCGGGCCATTTATGGATTCTGAAAAATTGTTTAACTTCTGCAAATTACTGGCAGGATCTGAAGGCACTTTGGCCCTAATGACAGAGATAAAGTTGAATCTGGTACCGCTACCGCCAAAAGAAAAATTGCTGGTTTGCGTACATTTCAACAACGTCAACGAATCACTGGAAGCCAACCTGATTGCATTGAAATACAATCCTCTGGCTTGCGAGTTGATGGATCACTATATTTTAGATTGCACCAAAAACAATATCAACCAACGAAAAAACAGGTTTTTTATCCTTGGAGATCCGGGTGCAATTTTAGTAGTTGACCTTTCAAGAGATACCATTGAGGAGGCTCAAAAAGATGCTACATCCATGATTTCTGAAATGCAATCCATGGGATATGGTTACCACTACCCGATACTCACCGGTGAGGATACATCAAAAATATGGGGATTGCGAAAGGCTGGTTTGGGACTTCTATCCAATATGAAAGGCGATTCCAAACCTGCGCCGGTAATCGAAGACACTGCCGTTGATGTAAATGAATTGCCGGAGTACATCCGTGAATTCAATCAGATCCTGAAAAAGCACGGCTTATACAGTGTGCATTATGCCCATGCTGCTACTGGTGAACTCCATCTGAGGCCTATCCTGAATTTGAAAACTACAGAAGGAAAAAAGCAGTTCAGAACGATTGCTGAAGAAATTGCTTACCTGGTGAAAAAATACAAAGGGTCACTCAGTGGTGAGCATGGTGACGGACGACTTCGTGGAGAATTCATCAAATTGATGGTCGGAAAAGAAAATTATACCTTACTGGAGCAGGTTAAAAAATCATGGGATCCGGACAATATTTTCAATCCTGGAAAAATTGTAAATGCTCCTCCAATGGATTCCAAACTTCGTTTTAAAGTAGATCAGGAAACCAGGCAGTTCAAAACCACTTTCAACTTTGACGATTATGATGGGATTTTAAGAACCGCAGAACTTTGCAATGGATCCGGCGATTGCAGAAAAACCCATATCTCAGGTGGCACCATGTGCCCTAGCTTTATGGCCACCAGAAATGAAAAAGACACTACTCGGGCCCGGGCGAATATCCTGCGTGAAATTCTGACAAATTCCAAAAAGTCAAACCCTTTTGATTCTACAGAAATCAAAGAAGTGATGGATCTGTGTATTTCGTGTAAAGGTTGCAAATCAGAATGCCCCTCAAATGTGGATATGGCCAAGCTTAAAGCGGAATTTCTCCAGCATTATTACGATTCAAAAGGCATCCCTTTCCGCACTAAATTAGTTGGCAATTTCACCAAAATGAATGCATTAGCTTCAAAAGTCCCTGCCCTTTACAATTTTGGAGTTTCAAATGAATTGACGGCAAGCATCATCAAATCCGTTAGCGGTTTTGCACAAAAGCGGAGTTTACCAAAACTCCATAAACAAACGTTAAAAACCTGGTATGATCAAAACAAATCCAATGGATTTAAGGTAGAAAATCCATTGCCCGCCAAAGGGAAAGTATACTTGTTTTGTGACGAATTCACCAATTTTAATGATGTCCCTGTTGGTATAGCGACTATAAAATTGCTAACCAAACTTGGTTTTGAAGTCGAAATTCCTGATCACCTTGAAAGCGGCCGGACATACCTTTCCAAAGGAATGCTAAAGAAAGCCAGGCCTCTCGCACTCAAAAACATTGAGCTACTGGCTGATTTGATATCCGAAAAGACTCCTCTTATTGGTATCGAGCCATCAACCATTTTGTCATTCCGAGACGAATATGTGAATTTTTCCATTGGCACAATTCATGAAAAGTCTGCTCAAATTCTTGCCGACAATGCCTTGATGATCGATGAGTTTTTGGACCAGCTTTTTGAAAAAGGGTTGGTGGATAAATCGCTATTTTCCATTGAGGAAAAATTAATCAAACTCCATGGACATTGTCATCAAAAATCAATCGCCTCGATCGTACCTACTAAACGCATACTTTCTTTTCCCAAAAATTACAAAGTGGAAACAATCCCTTCAGGATGTTGTGGTATGGCAGGTTCTTTTGGATATGAAAAAGAACACTTTGATGTATCAATGCAGATTGGAGAATTGGTACTATTCCCTACGATTCGAAATCAGGCAACAGAGGTATTGATTGCTGCGCCAGGTACAAGCTGCAGGCATCAGATCAAAGATGGAACAGGAAGGATCGCCAGGCATCCTGTGGAGATTTTATGGGAAGCCATTTTAAATTAAAAATTTAAAACAATACTAATTAAGTACTTAAACTAAACCAGGCATCAACTATGAAGTATATACTAATTGTCAGTTTCTTTTTTTCAATAATTCTAAATAGTTACTCCCAGAAAGTTAAAATAAGTACCCAGCTAGGAGACGTTATCATTCAGCTCGACTCAGAAAAAGCCCCCGCCACTTCAGCAAATTTTCTGAAATATGTGAAAGGGAATTATTATAAGGGAGGATCATTTTTCAGAACCGTCAGATCAAATAATCAACCCGATAGCCCAGTTAAAATTGATGTGATCCAGGCAGGAACCCATCCATGGATGCAGGATTTTTTATTTGACCCAATTCTATTGGAACGAACAAATTTTACAGGAATCAAACACAAAAATGGTACAATTTCCATGGCACGGGGAGAACCTGATACTGCCCAGGAATCATTTTTCATTTGTATCGGCGATCAGCCTGAACTTGATTTTGGTGGCAAACGCAATCCCGATGGACAAGGTTTTGCTGCCTTTGGCAAGGTGGTTTCAGGTATGGAAATTGTACTTAAAATCCATGAATCCAATGCCGAAGGTCAGGCATTAATGTTGCCAATAATGATTTTGGAAATGGTAGAATTACCATAGTAAAGTTTAATGATTGCTAAATCAATACATAATATTTGATACAAGATACTACCCTTTTAAAATAGAGTAGTATTCAATTGTTTCATCTCGTTATTCTTCCTGCACGCCCCAACCATTTGATCACTTAAAATTTATAGTAATGAAACTCCTTGAAATTCTCTCCTTTATTTGTTAAATATTTGAGTGTAGTTGAAAAAATTATTTGATTATCGTTTATATTAATTTTTTAATTCACAATCATCTTAAATCTAATACTATGGGAATGCTAAAAGAATTCAAAGATTTTGCAATGCGTGGCAATGTGATCGACATGGCCGTTGGTATCGTTATCGGAGGAGCTTTCGGAAAAATAGTTTCATCTTTTGTTGCCGATGTGATCATGCCTCCATTGGGCATTTTAATCGGTGGAGTTGATTTTACTGACCTCAAAATCACGCTAAAAGATGCCGTGATCGATGCTTCTGGAGCGGTGGCTTCAGAAATGGTTTCTATCAATTATGGAAATTTCATTCAGACTACAGTAGATTTCATCATTATTGCATTTGCGATATTTATGGTGGTGAAAGGGATGAATAGTCTAAAGAAAAAAGAAGTAGCAGCTCCAGCAGCTCCTCCCGCCCCAACAAAAGAAGAAGTATTGCTCACTGAAATCAGAGACTTACTTAAGAAATAAGTCAGAAAATGAAAAAGCCTCCAGATCGGAGGCTTTAATCACTTTATATTCATCGATAATTTATTTTGCAGCAGCATATCGTTTTGCGACGGCAGTCCAATCTACTACATTCCAGAAAGCTGCTATATAATCTGGCCTTCTGTTTTGGTAATTTAGGTAATAGGCATGCTCCCAAACATCCAGACCAAGTATTGGTGTTCCTTTTTTCTCAGCGATGTCCATAGTAGGATTATCCTGATTTGGAGATGAAGTAACGAATAATCCCCCTTTTGCATCGACACAAAGCCAGGCCCAACCAGAACCAAATCGTGTAGCAGCAGCTTTAGAAAACTCTTCTTTAAATGCATCAAATGAACCAAAGGTTTTGTCAATGGCACTACTCAAATCACCCGATGGTTTTCCTCCACCTTTTGGAGACATTACAGTCCAGAATAGTGAATGATTGAAATGTCCTCCGCCGTTATTTCTTACAGCTGGAGATAATTTACTTACAGATGCCATCAACTGTTCGATGGATTTTCCTTCAGCATCAGTGCCTGCAACGGCATTGTTCAGATTCGTCACATAGGCATTGTGATGTTTCCCATGATGGATTTCCATGGTTTTTGTATCAATGTGCGGTTCCAACGCGTTGGTCGCATACGGTAATGCGGGAAGTTCAAAAGCCATAATTTTATTTGTTTTTAAGTTATACAATAAATTGCAAGTTAAATTAATTTGGTTTACGAGATTGGTAAATAGATGATTTATTCTTCTCTTAAATTTTTAAAAAAATCTTCCAGCAATTGTTGGCATTCATCAGCCATAATTCCCGAATTGATTTTAGTTTTAGGATGTAAAATATGCCTTCCTATAATTGAAAATCCTCTCTTCATATCGGAAGCACCATAATAAATGGTATCGATTTGTGCCCAATTTAGTGCTCCGGCACACATTACGCAAGGTTCCAATGTCACATACATCGTACAATCCTTAAGATACTTATTCCCCAAAAACTCTGCTGCAGATGTAATTGCAAGTATTTCTGCATGGGCAGTAGGATCATTTAACAATTCCACCTGGTTGTACGCCCTGGCAATAATGCGATTGTTTGCTACCACAACTGCTCCTACTGGAATCTCACCACTTTCATAAGCTAATTGAGCTTGTTTATAGGCTTCCAGCATATATCGCTCTGGAGAATAAACAGATAAAGTCATTAAAGTGTTTTACTTAATTTTACTGACTCTAAAATCTGTCTGGATATTGGCGCCCATTTTTCTCTTTGACTAGCAGGACAAGTAAAATTGAACAAAACAGTTTTACCTTTAACGATAGTATATTGAATGCGTACATATTTGCTCACCGGACTTTGGTCAACAGTAATTCCGTCATTATCGTTTACAGAAGAAACAAATTCAAAAACTGCGAAATCGTGCCCATCAATTTGTTCTACATCTTCCCTGATAAATTGCACTGTATCATACAATCCTAATATGTTCGATTTGTAAAAGCTGCGCATAATTTCAAGGTCTTCTGGGTTCCATTGTGAAAAAGCAACATTGATACCCAGATCGGCTGTTCTCGAAAAATCAGTATATCCCGCAACAGGCAGCTTGGCACTCGCATATTTCGTTTCGATATCTGCCTGGCTCATTGCAATGAAGTCAGCTGGTAAATAAATAGTAATGGCATCATTCACCTTTGTTTTCACAAGTTTGCCTTGCTGAAACGACGAGAGAAATAAAAATAAAACGAGTAAAACTGGTATATTTTTCATTAGTTTTCGAATTCTAGGATAGTTTTTTCAATGATAGTACAACACTCAAGCAGCTGTGCTTCCGTAATGACCAGTGGTGGTGCAAAGCGAATGATGTTCCCATGAGTTGGCTTAGCCAACAAGCCATTCTTTAAAAGTTTCAGACAGATATTCCAGGCAGTGTTACTGTCTTCAGTATCGTTGATAACTATTGCATTTAGAAGCCCTTTACCTCTAACAAGCTTCACCTTTTCAGTTTTATCAACCAATTGATTCATTCTTTCTCTGAATATATTTCCTAATCGAAAAGCATTTTCAGAGAGGTTTTCATCTTTGATCACTTCAAGTGCTGCAATCGCAACAGCACAAGCAAGAGGGTTTCCTCCAAAGGTAGATCCATGTTCACCAGGCTTTATTGTAAGCATGATTTCATCACGTGCCAAAACAGCCGATACTGGGAATACGCCTCCGGAAAGTGCCTTTCCTAAAATTAGAATATCTGGTTTGACTGCTTCATATTCACTAGCTAGAAGCTTTCCCGTTCTGGCAATACCTGTTTGAACTTCATCTGCAATCAATAGGACATTATTTTTTCTGCACAATTCATATGATTTTTTCAGATAACCCGCATCTGGCACCATGACACCGGCTTCACCCTGAATTGGTTCTACCATGAATCCAGCAACATTCGGGTCTTCCAGGGCTTTTTCCAAAGCTGCAATATTGTTATAAGGAATAAGTTCAAAACCTGGCATGTAGGGTCCAAAACCTTTTCTACTTAACGGATCTGTCGATGTTGAAATCGCGGCAAGTGTCCTTCCCCAAAAATTTCCCTCTGCAAAAAGAATCTTAGCCTTATTCTCAGGAACACCTTTGACGTTATAAGCCCATTTACGACATAATTTTACTGCTGTTTCTCCTCCTTCTACTCCAGTATTCATTGGCAATACCCTGTCATAGCCAAAATATGCAGTCACATATTGTTCGTATTGACCAAGTACATCGTTATGAAAAGCCCGTGAAGTAAGGGTCAATTTACCAGCCTGGGTAATTAGTGCTTTGATGATTCTTGGGTGACAGTGTCCCTGATTGACAGCACTATAAGCGGACAGAAAATCAAAATACCGTTTTCCTTCAACATCATAAAGGAAAACACCCTCGCCTTTACTTAAAACGACAGGCAAAGGATGGTAGTTTTTCGCTCCAAATTTACTTTCTAAAGCGATTGCCTGGTCACTTGTTAACTCCTGCTTCATTACAGATAATTTCTTTATTGATTTATTCTTTTCAAAGGTATTTTAAAAACGAGAACGAACAAAACAGCCATCAAATTAAAAGCTAAATTTGATATTGATAAAATATGGCCATTAAGCTTGGCTAGCGTTCAGGTTAGACTAAATCTTATTACAAAATAAGTTAGGCTAGTTTTGAACTTAGAAATTTTTTCCTCATCTTTGCAAACCAATTCGTGAATCGACATAATTTACAGTAAAAAATGGCTAGAGTTTGTCAAATAACAGGGAAAAAAGCAGAGTCAGGAAATAATGTTTCTCATGCAAATAATAGAACTAAAAGAAAGTTTTATCCGAATTTGCAGAAGAAAAGATTTTATATCCCTGAAGAAGATAAGTGGATTACCTTAAAGGTATCTACAACAGCAATAAGAACAATAAACAAAAACGGTATTACCGCTGTTTTGAAAAAAGCGAGAAAGCAAGGTAATATCTTAGTATAATTTTTAGATTATAAAAATCTTAAAAAATGGCAAAAAAGGGAAACAGGGTTCAGGTAATTTTGGAATGCACAGAACACAAAACTTCTGGTATGTCAGGAACTTCCCGTTACATTACTACAAAAAACAGGAAGAACACAACTGAAAGATTGGAGATCAAAAAATACAATCCAATTCTTAAGAAATATACTTTACACAAAGAAATTAAATAATTATGGCTAAGAAGGTTGTAGCAACGCTCAAATCAAAAGACGTTAAGACTTATGCTAAGGTCATCAGAACTGTAAAATCAGAAAAAACTGGTGCGTATACCTTTAAGGAAGATATTGTGAGCACGGATCATATTAAGGATCTGCTAGCTAAAAAATAATAAGAATTCATTTCTTAGTTTGGAAATCCCTGGAATTCAGGGATTTTTTTTGCATTTTTCTACAGTACCTCAACCATTGTGATGTTCAAGTTTTTCTCCAAAAACAATAAAGAAAACCTCGATAAAGGCCTGGAAAAAAGTAAAAATAATTTTTTTACTAAACTAGGTAAAGCTGTCGTAGGCAAATCTACTGTCGATGAGGAAGTACTTGACGAGTTGGAAGAAATCCTGATCACTTCCGATGTTGGTGTCAATACAACAATAAAGATTATTGATCGCATTGAAGCCCGGGTTGCTAAAGATAAGTATATCAATGCTCAAGAACTTGATAAAATCCTCAAAGAAGAAATTGCAACCCTCCTGGAAGAAAATCATTTTAAAGATCAGGAAGACTTCGCTCTTCCGGAAGGTATAAAACCTTATATTATGCTGGTTGTTGGTGTTAATGGCGTTGGGAAAACCACCACAATTGGCAAACTGGCAGCTCAATTTAAAAATCGTGGAAAAAAGGTTATTTTAGGTGCTGCTGATACTTTCAGGGCTGCGGCCGTAGATCAACTCAAATTATGGGGGGAGCGAGCTGGAGTCAAAGTAGTCTCACATGGTATGAATACCGACCCTGCGTCAGTAGCGTTTGATGCCGTTAAGGAAGGGGTGAATTCGGGTGCTGACCTGGTAATCATTGACACAGCTGGCAGGTTGCACAACAAAGTAAATCTGATGAATGAACTTACTAAAATAAAAAGAGTCATTCAGAAATTCCGTGAAGATGCTCCACATGAAGTATTACTTGTTCTCGATGGAAGTACAGGGCAAAATGCAGCAAATCAAGCCAAGGAATTTACCAGAGCCACAGAAGTCACTTCGCTAGCCATTACCAAACTTGATGGAACTGCAAAAGGAGGCGTAGTGCTTGGTATTAGTGATGAATTTAAAATCCCGGTAAAATATATCGGAGTTGGAGAAAAAATCGATGACCTCCAGATTTTCAATAAGTTTGAATTTATCGATTCCTTTTTCAATAAAAGCAAATAGCATTTCTTATTTCTTGCTCTTTTTATCCTCTATTACTTTATCATTTTCTGTATAAATGATTTTCTTTCTAAAAGGCAATCTGTACGATACATAATAGTTAAATCCAAATGCAGAATTGCTGGAAACAATATTTTTTCCAAAGCCTGGGATATAATAAGGCCTTAATTCATCAACAGGACTTACATTTTTAAATATTTTGTACCGAATTGTAAAACCAAAGTACAACTGCTTTACCACTCTGATTTTCATGCCAGAAACCAATTCGAACCAGCGAGCCCTTACATTATCATTCGACGATTCTTCCCATGTGGACGGCCATCCCGTATCCGGATGAATCATCGTCTTTGTATTATAGTTAAGTTTATCATTAAACCTGGAAGCCGCATATCGAATACCAAAAAAAGCAATATTCAAATTTGGATCTTTATTCATTAAATTGATATCCGCCCCAATCCGAAAATAAGTACCATTATTACTGTAGGAATAGGTATCTTCATTGAGATCATAGCTAGACAATCCATAGTTTGCAACAAGAAAAAATTTGTCTATATCCACATCACTTTCCAGTTCAAAAAAACCACGCTTTTCTGAGAATACCGTGTACATTAAAGTGCCCGGGTCTGCACCAATCCTCAGCGCCGAAGGTGCATACCTTCCGACTTGTCCAAAAGCCAGGCCACTGGAAAAGATCAACCAAATGAATATGCTAAAAAAGTACTTCAATGTTGAATTTATCATTAATGTCATTTAATCGAGAAAGCTTATCATTCAGTAAAAGGGTGTTTTGAAAAGTAGAATCCACAAGTGTCAATTTTGAATATGAAATTTCTATTCCGCAATCATCCACAATAATGCGTTCGCCTCGATGATAACTTACCGAAATGGTATGTGGAGTAGGATTGATATAGTAAATATTGCGCATCAATAAACTATCATATCCAATGGAATCAATCATCTCAAATTTAAAGGAAGTAAATTCAGCAGATGGATTTACCGGTAATTTTAAAAAGGAAGTCACTATCGATTGGTCATAAAATACGGAATCGTTTCCTTCGGCTGTTACAGAATAAAAAACTGTATCTAATGGATTTAATTCAATTTTTCCATTCTCGAGCGTATCTGATTTTACAAATCCCACAAAAAGATAATTATTATAAATCGAAACACATTCTTCGGACTGACACGCAACGAACCAATTCAAACTTAATACGATGAGCCAAAAAAAAATAAAAGTATTTGATCGTCTTTTTACTATCGGCATAAATACAGTTTCCAAATGAAACGCAAATTTATCCAATAAATTGAAAATACTCCCTTTTTCATGTCATTATGAAGAATCAATATCTACGAACTGACTTAAAATCATTTTTTAATATTTCAAACGTTCTCAATTCATAACCTTCCACAAGGAATTGTATCTTTTTTTGATGGTTTCCCCAACCGAAATTATTTTGGTGCTAAAGGCTATTTGTACTTTCCATTTCATTTCACATTCAATGCAATGGCCATTACAGACATACACATTAATCCATCCTTCCTTGCTCGTTTTTTTTGCTAATTTTGCAGACCTAAAAGAAATCATTTTGAAAACAAAAGGCACAGGCAAGACAAAGGTAAATCTCGTGACACTCGGATGTTCTAAAAATCTGGTTGACTCAGAAGTGATTATGACGCAATTGAAAGGCAACGGTATTGCCGTAGCTCATGATGCAGATGGCAATGAAAATAACGTCGTAATCATCAATACTTGTGGATTTATTGACAATGCCAAGCAGGAGTCCATTGATACCATTTTGAAATATGTTGATGCAAAACAAAATGGATTGATAGAAAAAGTTTATGTTACAGGATGCCTAAGTCAGCGCTACCGAGATGAATTAGAGCATGAAATCCCAAACGTAGATGCCTGGTTTGGTACTATGGAATTGCCTCTGCTGCTAAAAAAATTTAAAGCTGATTACAAACACGAACTTATCGGAGAACGTGTGACCACCACAGCAAAACACTACGCCTATCTCAAAATATCTGAAGGATGCGATCGCCCATGTTCTTTTTGCGCCATTCCGATCATGAGAGGAAAGCATATTTCAAAGCCAATTGAAATGGTGATCACTGAAGCAAAAAACCTTGCCCGTAATGGTGTTAAGGAATTGCTTTTGATTGCTCAGGACTCAACTTATTATGGCTTGGATCTGTATAAAAAAAGAAATCTTTCGGAGTTATTGGATCGGCTATCTGATGTAGAAGGTATCGATTGGATCAGGTTACATTATGCGTTTCCATCCGGATTTCCCGAGGATATTTTGGATATTATGGCCAAAAAACCAACAATATGCAATTACCTCGACATCCCGCTCCAGCATGCTTCCAGTACTATGCTAGAAATTATGCGCAGGGGTACCTCACGGGATAAAACAGAAATATTGTTGGATAAAATCAGGACAAAAGTACCTGGAATAGCTATTCGAACCACTATGCTTGTTGGTCATCCAGGTGAAACAAAAAAAGAGTTTGACGAACTAATGGAGTTTGTTGAAAAATGGAAATTTGAACGACTTGGCGTTTTCGCCTATTCACACGAAGATGGCACACATGCTTATCAATTGAAAGATACAGTCACCCAAAAAACCAAAGAGGCAAGGGTAAGTGCATTAATGGAACTCCAGGAGCAGATATCATTGGATCTCAATGAAAAGAAAATTGGGAAAACATTTAAAACAATTATTGACAGAAAAGAATCGGGTTATTTTGTGGGTAGAACAGAATTTGACTCCCCGGAGGTAGACAATGAGGTTTTAATCGATGCAAGCAAATATTATCTCAAAATTGGAGATTTTGCCAATATTAAGATCACCGAAGCCCGCGAGTTTGATTTGATCGGAATTCCAAGAACGAACAAATAGCGCTTTTCATAGTTATTGAAATTAAAATAAATCCATAGTTTAGATGAAATTACATCAGATTGATTTTGAGGAGACCAAACGATTTTCCTCCATTTTTTTAGATTACATAAACGATAAGAAAGAACTTCAGGCGCACTATACTTACCGACCAGAAATTGCCAGTTTTAAAGATGCCATTTCAAACCGTAATTTCGACGATGCTAAAAGACCACTATTGGTTAAGATACTAAAGGGACAATATAAAAATATCCCCAAAAACGAATTGGTACAGAGCAATATTGATTTGCTTTCTGAAAAAAATTCGTTTACCGTAACTACAGGGCATCAACTAAATATTTTTACCGGTCCATTGTTTTTTATTTATAAAATAGTGGCCACGATCAACATGGCCAAAATGTTGAAAAAAGAATATCCTTCTTTTCATTTTGTCCCGGTGTATTGGATGGCTTCAGAAGATCATGACTTTGAAGAAATTAACAATTTCAAACTTTTTGGAAAAAAATATAGTTGGGAAACAAATCAGAAAGGGCCTGTTGGAAAATTTGATCCCAAATCCATAAAAACCATTCTGGATGGAATCCCAGAAATACCAGATTTTATTACTAAAGGATATCTGGAACAAAATAACCTTGCAGATGCAACCCGGTTTATTGTAGATCATTTGTTTCAAGACCAAGGCTTGGTCATTCTGGATGCCAATGACCGGGAATTGAAAAAAGAATTTCAACATATCATTAAGGATGATCTTTTCAATAACTCTGCACATAAACATGCAGAAAATTGTACAGGTAAATTAGAAACCCTGGGATATAAAAGTCAGATTTTTCCACGCCCTATCAATTTCTTTTATATGGAAGATAACTTGCGGGAACGAATTGAAGAGCAGGGCGAGAAATATCACGTTTTAA
>JAHEMV010000041.1 GCA_024643455.1 Cytophagales bacterium | reverse complement strand
TCCATGGAAATGAAGATTGAAAAAAGCAAGTGGAAAAGAGTGGATGCTGATATTGCTGCCAAACTTGTTGAAAAGGATGAAAAAAGCGAAAGTGTACTTTCAAAAGATGACGAGGAAAAGATCAAGAAAATATTTGAGGATGCCATCAATGATAAGAATTACACGGTGCAACTCGAAGCTTTGGCCACCGATGAATTGCCAGTAACACTGATTCTCCCGGAATTTATGAGAAGGATGAAGGATATGCAAAAAATGGGCGGCGGGTCACCATACATGATGATGGGCGACATGCCGGATCAATTCAATGCGGTGATCAACAGCAATCATCCGATGATCTCAAAAATTCTAAAACAAGAAGCAGAAGAAAAACAAAAAGAACTGGCCGTGCAGGCTTATGAACTTGGTTTGCTCTCTCAGAATCTGCTGGTAGGAAATAAATTGACAAATTTCATTAAGCGAAGTGTAGATCTCTTGGGATAATAGAGGTTTTATAAAAAAACAAAAAACCGGCTGATGGCCGGTTTTTTTATGTCATTTTCAAATTCCCTCCTCAGTCAATCTACTTATTCCTTTTATTCCCTTTGCCAATTTTTTTGCTTCATCTGTAATTTCACCAGGAAAATCATTAAGCTCCAAAATTTTTATCGCATTCGTATGAACGGCAAAGCCAGATCTCAACTTATAGTCAAACCATAGCTTGCCGTCTTCAATTGATTCTGTGAAATGATAATAACAATAACTAGTTTTTAGTAACTCGATAAGTTCTATGTCATGTGTGGAAACAAATACCAAATTCCCATTACTGCTAAGATAAGACAATACAGCTTTGGCAGAAGCAATGCGCTCCACCGTATTTGTCCCTTTAAAAAGCTCATCCAGCAAAAACATATTTTGATTCCCAGATTGGCAGGCTTCGATCATTTTCTTAATCGTTTTTACTTCTTCATAATAATAACTGGTAGCGTCAAGTATATCATCCGAAATTCTGATTGCGGAATATACTCTAAGTTTTGGAATGGTAAAACTTTCAGCACACGCAGTATTTATGGTTTGCGCAAGAATAGTATTTAAACCTATAGTTCTGATAAAAGTGGTTTTCCCTGACATATTGGATCCAGAAATAAGCACCGATTTCTCATCGTTATTTATAAAAGAATTGGATACCGGCTTCTCGATTAGTGGATGATAAACTTCTTTTACGCGGAAATTTTTTGGATCATTGCTGATCTCAGGAAAGCAATAAAAGGGCAGCGATTCCCTAAATGAAGATATGGATATGGCAGCATCTACTTTTGCTATACCATTAAACACAATATAAATATCTTCCTTTTTTGATTCAATGGATTTTAAAGTTTTGAACATCAAGATCGGTTCTATTAAGAAAACAATTTTAACGATCTCAATTAAGAACTCTGCCAATTGCCCAAGTTCAGAGTTTATTGCTGATTCAATTTTAAAAAATATAGCAGATTTGGCAATATCATTTAATGATTCATATGACGTCCGAACTTGATTTGTATGATCAAGCATGACACCGGACTTTAGCATTTTTTTTGTTATGTCAATTAGAATCAAAAGCTGTGGGATGGAATTGGAATAGGTAAGAATATTTTTCTTGTTCCAGAAATGAAAAACCAGGTTTACACAAAATAGAGGAATAAAAATCAATAAAAATACAGGATATATGAAGGCCATGATAAGTATAGCCACGCTAAATCCTGAGAACAACGGAATAAGCCAGAACCATCCCGGCTTTGAGATATTCTTCCCGTAAATAAGACTTTGTAAATAATATGCCCCTGGCTTATTCAACCGGTTTAGAGCTAAAACTATAGATTGCTTGATTTTATTATTTGCCTTTAAAAAACCAATAATAGGCTCAAAGTGTGTCCTCCGGTTCTTATCATTTGGTATGGTTCTAAGTGTAGCATAAAGGTACTGCTGGCCGACTTTGGAGCAGGTCCGATCCAAATACATAAAAAGGTTCTCAAAGTCCAGGTCTTCTAAACTTCTGTCAGAGATTACCTGAAGTACTTCACTTTTATCTTGATGTGTATAGAAAAGTCCAATTTTTTCAAAGTCAAACGTTGTGTTTTTTATAGAATTATAAGACTTTAAAATTTCTTGATTATTGCTTCTGAAAAAGGAAAACATATAGTTACAATATGTCGGTAGTATTTATTCAAAAATATCCTCTTCCCGCTCCAACATCAGGATCGATGATTGGGGAACAATAAAATATTTCTCATTTTGATACATCACTTCGAAGGCTCCTTTTTGTAAAAAAATAGCCAGATCACCTTCTCGTGCTTGTAACGGCACATATTTTATATTTTCATCTTTATCTTTCCACGG
The DNA here is from genome assembly GCA_024643455.1 of Cytophagales bacterium. Taxonomy (GTDB): domain Bacteria; phylum Bacteroidota; class Bacteroidia; order Cytophagales; family Cyclobacteriaceae; genus JAAUQL01. The sequence continues at coordinate 15,227 of JAHEMV010000041.1, read as the reverse complement.
CTCATCATTTTCCATTGGTAATGGAATGGGATACCCCGGGCCAGCCTTGATAATATAGCCCGTTTGAATATTTTCCTTTTCCTGAACACCAGGAGGTAGATATAATCCACTATTGGTCTTGTCCTGGCTTTTTTTAAGTTTTATCAGCACGCGATCTCCTACTACAATCAGTTTTTTAAATTTGTTATCCGCTGTCAATTCCATCTTTTTAGATTCCAACTATTTAATCACAAATTTACGTTTTTGTTTTGTAAAGGACTTGTTTCTGGCTCAATCATTTGCCCTGTCGAGCAATCGTTGATCGATATTTTTCGTGGTTTTAGATCCTAACTCTTTTATTCTTTCCGTTTTCCTGATTAAGTTGTCCTTACCTTCCGAAAGCTTGTTCATAGCGGCATCGTATGTTTTTTTGGTTGTATTCAGATTTTCTCCAACCTTGATCAGGTCCTCGGCAAAGGCAACAAATTTATCGTATAGTTGCCCGCCTTGACGCGCTATCTCCTGAGCATTTCTGTTTTGATTCTCCTGCCGCCAAATGCTCGCAATCGTTCTCAATGTCGCAATGAGTGTCGATGGGCTTACTATTACAATATTTTTATCATAGGCATCATTGAACAGTTCTGCGTCATGTTGCACCGCCAGACTGAATGCTGGCTCAATGGGCATAAAAAGCAATACAAAATCCAGTGATCCGATTTCATACATGGTCTGATAGTTTTTTTCACTCAACCCTTTGATGTGCGAGCGTATGGAAATTAAGTGATTTTTTAACTCCATTTCTTTCTCACGCCCTTCTTCGGCATTCACATATTTTTCATATGCGGTGAGTGAAACCTTAGAGTCAACGATAATATTCTTTTGCTCAGGAAGTTTAACGATCACATCAGGCTGGAGGCGTTTTCCATCCTGATTGGTGACCGAAACCTGCACATCATACTGTTCGCCTTTTGTTAATCCTGATTTTTCCAGTATGGATTCCAAAATAAATTCACCCCAATTCCCCTGGGTTTTTGACTCTCCTTTAAGTGCTTTAGTAAGATTTTCAGCTTCTTTGGTGATTTGAAGGTTGAGTTCCTTCAATCCGGAAATCTGTTCTTTAAGTGCAGAATTTCGTTCGATGTTTTCTTTGTTCGTTGATTCTACTTTTTTCTCAAACTCGGTTATTTTCTCCTTTAGCGGATTCAGAATTTCAGACAGATTGGTCTTATTTTGGTCAGTAAATTTTTTCGTTTTTTCTTCGAGAATTTCATTGGCCAGGTTTTTAAATTGAATTTGAAACTTCTCCTGCAAAGATTCAAGGTCGTTTTTCTGATCCAGAAGTTTTTGATTGATATTTTTTAATTCTTCCGTCCTGGTAGCCAGCATAATGGAAGCCTTGTTGTATTTTTCACGTTCCAAAAACAATTCTTCTTTCAGATTCGACACCTCCTCCTGGGTAGTTGTTAGTTTTCCTTCAGTCAATTGTTTTGATACTTCAAGATTTTTTACCTCTTCAATACTCAGCGGATTTTTACTTTTTATATAAAAATAAAAAACTAAACCAGTGACAATCCCTCCTATAGAAAATCCCAGAAATAAGTACAATAAATCCATGGTTTCACTTTTTAAACAATGAATTACAAATAAACCTTTTATAGCTTGATATTAAAAGCTGATTCCATTTCTTGATAAAGAATTTTAAGCTGTTAATTAACAAAATGATTATTTTCTTTATTGATGCAGCTATTCACATTTTTTTTAAATCGTTTTTGTTGCAATGTTACCAGAATAAAAAAAATGCCTGATTGTTAATTAATTTATTCCACTATCACTAATTAAAAGTCACATTTAAAAGAGGAATATTAAATTTTGTAATTTCATTAATTTAGTTTATTTTAGCATAGCTTGGGGAAAAGTTTTTTAGTTAAAACTACAACTCAGACCATGGGACTGATTACTAACTTAACCTAAATACAAATGAATTTCACACCAAATTTTGAAACAAAAACAACAGAAAACGCTCATAAAGGATATGAGCCAGTAACCAATTACATGGCAACTGATCTTATTACGTTCAAACCTGAGGATGAAATTGGAACCGTAATAGCTGTTTTAAGCGAGAAAAAAATATCAGGAGCACCTGTCCTAAATGAGCGGAAAGAACTTGTTGGAATTATTTCTGAACATGACTGTCTAAAAGTAGTTATAGATAGCGTCTATCACAATCAGCCTGTGAGCAAGCATTTTGTGAAAGATTATATGCATAAAGGATTGATTACCCTTTCTGTTGATGATGATGTAGTAGATGCTGCTAGCATGTTTTTAAAACATCGATTTGGTAGATTTCCAGTCGTCAAAGATGGTATACTAAAAGGGCAAGTAAGTAAAAGAGATATTTTGCGTGCGGCATTAAAAATAAAGTTTACCACCTGGTAACATGAACCAACTTTTCTTTAATCCTGGAATATGAATGATCATATTCCATTTTTTTTGTAAAAATCCGTAGTTCAGAAAGTTAAAGATGTATACTTTCACTTATTACCAATAATTTTCTGATTCACATGAAACCGATTCATCTATTTTCAAAAATTGCACTTTTTATCATAGTCACATGTTCGAGCGCCCAGGTTGCCGCGACAAACTCTTATTTACAAAACAATGAGGACTTAGGTCTGTTTAGTTCAGACGAAATCCTTGAGGTTGTGGTGACGGCAGATATCAAAAGTTTATTGAAAAGCAAACAAGATGATGGATACCAGGAAGGAGCGATGTCAATAAATGGGAAAGACTATTCCGTCAGATTGAAAACAAAAGGAGCCTATCAACAAGAAAACTGCAGCTTCCCTCCTATTACCCTCAATTTTTCTAAAACAAATTTTGAAGACCAATCCTTTGTTCAACTCGAAAAGTTAAAAATTGTATCTGCGTGCGAAATGCAGCAAATAAATGAACAGTATATCCTTCGTGAATACTTAATCTACCGGGTTTTTAATCAATTAACAGACAAAAGCTTAAAAGTGAGATTATTGAAGATTGACTTCGTTGATTCTAAAGGAAAATTTGAAGCAGTCACCAGGTATGGTTTTGTAGTCGAAGATGAATACATGATGGTAAGAAGGTTAAATGGAATGATTTTGAAATCGGAAGGAATCCAGGAACAGGCAACAAATAAAAAACAAATTGTTATGTTGTCTATATTCCAGTTTATGATAGGCAATACCGATTGGCAGGTTGACCGACTTCAAAATGTCAACATTTTAAAAATAAATGAAGCTTCAGAAGTGACGCCCTATGTGATCCCCTTCGATTTTGATTATTCCGGAATGGTCAATGCTTCCTACGCAACACCCTCACCTGTTTTGGGTATAACATCATTCAGAGAACGAATCTATTTGGGCAAATGCTACACGGAAGAAGAGCTTAAAAACACAATTGGATATTTCATACAAAAAAGAGAAACCATTTATACTTTGTACAATCAGTTTGAACCTTTTGATGAAAGTAGCCTAAATCAATCCATCGATTTTTTAGACAGTTTTTATAAAATCATTGAAGACGAAAAAAGCTGGAAGATTTATTTTGTGAGTAACTGCAAGCCTTAACATTTAAAACTCATCAAAATTCCATCATTTAAGAATCTATTCTAAACCTGCTTATTATTTAGCGAAATAAGCATATTAGGTTTGATCGCAATGAACTATTAACTTCGTAATCAATTTTTTTATCTGAAGTCAATTTTGAAAAAAATAAATCTCATTACGGTTACTGGCCCTACAGCTTCGGGAAAAACTGCCTTTGCAGCCCATCTTGCTAATGAAATCAATGGCGAAATAATCAGTGCAGACTCAAGGCAGGTCTATCAAGGAATGGATTTGGGGACTGGCAAGGATTATGATGATTACATGGTGAAAGGCAATAAAATTCCATACCACCTCATCGATATTCGAGAGGCTGGATATCGGTACAATGTCTTTGAATTTCAACAGGATTTTCTTCGCATTTTCGATGAAATTAACTCACGAGGCAGTTTGCCTATGCTAGTTGGAGGCACCGGTATGTACATTGAAGCGGTAACAAAAGGATACAAACTTATCCAGGTACCGGTCAATGAAACTCTCCGAAAAAAGCTGGAAAATAAAGAACAGGGCGAACTCATCTCCCTACTCGATGCATTAAACCCAAAATTTCATAATACCACAGATACCAAACACAAGAAAAGAACAATTCGGGCAATTGAGATTGCAACTTATTACCAGGATCACGCTGAGATGGATAGCAATTTCCCGGAGATCAACCAACTCGTATTTGGAGTGAGATATGACCGGGGAAACCGCCGAAAACGAATTTCTGAACGATTAAAAATTCGCTTAGACTCTGGAATGATAGAAGAAGTGCAACAACTGCTTAAAAAAGTAAAAGCGGAAGACCTTATCTTTTATGGCCTGGAGTATAAATACGTTACCTTATACCTTACAGGCCAATTGACCAAAATACAGATGCACCAACAATTGGAAATTGCCATCCACCAATTTGCCAAAAGGCAAATGACCTGGTTTAGAAAAATGGAGCGAGAAGGGGTAAAAATCCATTGGATTGATGGCCAACTTCCTATGAATGAAAAATTGTATTTTGCGAAGTCAATTTTAAATAATTATAATTTTATTACCAATTAGAGGTTGTACAGTATAAATATTTCGAGAACATTCCTACCTTTGTTCAGAAATAGAAAATATCAAAATCAACTCACTTAACTAAAAATCATTTCACATCATGAAAAATTCCCCTGTATTATTATTTATTGCTCTTTTATTCCTGTTTTCCTGTGTTTCAAAAAAGGAAAACGATCAGGTACTAATGGAAAATGAAGAATTAAAAGCAGAATTGACCAGAGCACAAATGGCTGTATCGACACTTGAAGAAGTTGGTTCGTTAATCGATAGCATCGATAAAGCAAGAAATGCTTTACAATTGGAACTCGAGGGTGGCACCGACTATGAAGATTATCTACAGCGAATGAAAGATATCAATAGCTATGTGAGCGATACCGAAGCTAAGATAACTGCATTGGAAAGCGAGCTGAACAAATCTTCAACAAACAACCAAGCCTATGTCCGAACAATCAATAAATTGAAAGCCGATCTAGCTGGCAAAACTCAAGAAATTGCTAATTTACAGACTTCAGTAGAAACCTATAAAAAGGAAAATACTGATCTGATAAATACAGTAGACCTGAAAGAGTCTGAAATTGCAGATCTGGAAAAAAACATTACCGTGAAAATGGAAGAGCTTACCCTGATAGAAAATCGAATCCAGGAGCTGATGAAAAAATCACAAATGTCTGAAGCAGATGCCAATTATGCACTTGGAGAAGCTTTGGAAGAAGCTGCAAATAGAACCAAACTGGCTCCAAAAAAGAAAAAAGAAACACTTAAGGAGGCTATCGAATACTACAAAAAATCACTTGCATTTGGACGTGAAGATGCCCAGACAAAAATCGACGAACTGGAAAAGAAAATCTAATAGTATACGTAACAAAATTGCCTTAATAAACAGCCGCAAATCCATGGATTTGCGGCTGTTTTTATTTTTACACGTTCTATTTGATTAGTTATTATAAAATAGAGAAGTTTATCAACCTGGATTCTACCTCGGTAACAAAATCGAAAATGTGGTCCCGACTTTTTCCTGGCTCGCTACTGAAATCTTACCTCCATGCAGTACAATAATGTGCTTGACGATCCACATCCCCAAACCGGTAGACTTTTCTCCATCAAGTCCTTTTCTGCCAGCTTTAGAAAATTTATCGAAAACACCTGGAAGCAATTCCTGGTTGATCCCAACACCATTATCCGATATTTCAATGGATACATTTTTTTCATCAATTACCCTTGTTTTTATTTTTATTTCTCCTCCATGGCGGGTAAATTTTAAAGCATTGCTGATGAGATTATAAGAAACATGGACAAATTCTTTTTCATTGAGATCAATGGTTTTCAAATCATAATCCAAGTCTGTTAAAAACCTAATATTCTTTTTTGTTGCTATTTCTCTAAACTGCAAAAGTGATTTCTCCAAAAATGAATTTAAATCTGAGGCCGCTTTTTTTAAAACAAATCCTTCATCTTCGAGTCTTCCTATTTCCAATAATTCAGTGATAAGATTTGTTGAATGATCGCAATCTCTGATCATCAGACGAAAAACCTCTTCTTCCTCGTCCTTCCTTACAGCGCCGGATTGTATCAGATTTAGTAATGCTTTAAAATTCAACAATGGATTTTTAAGATCGTGGGCTACTGCATAAAAAATGCGATCCTTTTCATAATTCAATTTCTCAAGACGCGCTTCATCATCTTTCAACCTTGTAATATTAAACATGACAGCCAAATAACCTTTCTGAATTTTATTAGAATCATAAATTGGGGAAACAGCTGACTCCATCCAAAAATAATTTCCGTCTTTTCTTTTGTTCTTCAGTTCACCTCGCCAAACTTTTCCAGTACTTAATGTATCTGAAATAGATTTCAGAAACTTTTCGTCATGGTAAGATGTTGCCAGGCTAGTCAGATTTTTTTCAAGAACCTCATTCAATGAATATCCTGATATAGAAAGAAAATTATCATTGGCTGAAACAATATTTTGATTCTCATCCGTGATGATCAATGATGCAGAGTTGTTGATCGCATTCCGGTGAGCCTGTAATTCTGCATTTGCATACTCTAAATATTTACTCGTTTTCAACAATGATTTATTCGTGTTTTCATTTATCACTTGTTGGTAATCATTGAGGCGAATAGAATAATATATGATGGTAGTCAGAAAGAGGAATATAAGAATGCGTACAGCATTATACACAAATGGTGTGGTATTAAGTCTTTTAAATACAGGGTTAAAAGAGTTATTCGCACCATACAGCATAATATCATTATGAAAAATGATATATATTAAAAATGTCAGAAAAGCGAGCAACAGCCAACCGCGTTCTGTGTTAAAGTCCAAAACTAAAAAAGGAATAATGGATAAGCCCAATACTACTATGGGTTGCCATAAGAAATGTTCTCCAATAATATATCCGGTAATAGAATAAGTAGAAATATAAACCAAGGGGCCGAAAATCAGAATCAGCTTAGCCGGTAAATAATTTTTCTTTTTTACCAGTAAAAGTGCAAAAAGACAAATTACCCAGAAGATTATGATTGGATATTTCTCAAAAGTATAAGGTTGTATTTTTAATATGGCTAACACCAAATCATTGATGATGAAAACCGGAATAGAATAAACCAAAAAATAATTAATCATCAACAAGCGCTGCACCCTCTTTTGCGAATTGCTGTATTTCGGGAATAGTTCTAGATTGAAAAAATAAAGTCTTTTGAAAATTGATTTCATGGTTTTTTGACAATTGTCTGAATCAACATGCTATAATTATACGAGTAATAATTTATCTAAAAAACTCATAAGTGAGAATTTATTGCATCACCAACCTACATAACAAAATTCAAATGATTTACATTTCTGCTATTTTTCAAAGCTAAAAAGTCCAAATTGAACGTTTCTTTAGTGCTTTTAAATTAAACTTTTCGAATTCTGAAATTGACGCTTCCTCAAAAAAATAAGCCCATAAACAAAAAATCCCCGGAGGAAATCAGGGGATTTTTTGTTTGCAATTTGAAGATTTAGAGTTCCCTAATCCAAATATTTCTGTAACTAACTGGATTCCCATGATCCTGAAGTACAAGGGATCCTTTGCCATGAGGTTCATACATTGGAATTTGGTCATATTCTGTTGGTCCTTTGAGCTCAAAACCATTTTGCACCAATATACCATTGTGCAATACCGTTATTTTAGCAGGAGATTTCAATGATCCATTCTCAGTAAATACAGGTGCCATAAAAACGACATCATATGTTTGCCATTCGCCTGGAGCTTTACATGCATTGACCAAAGGAATACTTTGCTTATACATACTCCCGGCCTGACCATTGGAATACGTAACACTTTCGTACGAATCAAGTACTTGAAGTTCGTATCGTTCCATCATAAAAATACCACTATTACCACGACCTTGTCCTTCCCCCTTCACTTCTGAAGGTGCTCTCCATTCGATATGCAATTGGAAGTCTCCAAACTTTTCCTTTGTCTTGATTACACCTGTACGCGCTTTTACAGTCAACACACCATTTTCAACATCCCATTTTGGTAAGCCACCATCCTGGCTTGTCCATTCATTAAGATCTTTTCCGTCGAAAAGCACAATGGCATCTGAAGGCGCCGCGTTGTTTTCACCAGGTGTTACTTTAGCAGGAACAGGTGACCAAACTTCGGTCAATTTAGGTTCAATTTTGGGTCGTTCTTGTGCCTGAACTGCAAAAAAAGTAATCATTGCTCCCAAGGTGAGCAAACTTGAAATTTTCATTTTAAAAGCATTCATCATTTTTCATTTTTGAGTTATATAATTAGATAATCCTGGGGCCATTCTGGCTTATCCTGGAAACATACGTTTCGCTTTCGATGTTAAAATTAGTGTAAATCCGCCTCATTTCCACTGCGATTTTTTTTGAAATATCCTTGTCATTGCTCAAGGCAAAAATTGAAGGGCCCGATCCCGAAATTCCAGCACCTAAAGCTCCCATTTCCATAGCTGCCTCTTTAATTTCATTATATCCTGGAATTAAGATAGAGCGAATCGGTTCCACAATATAATCGTGCATAGACCTGGAAATAAGACCAAAATCAGATGTCAATAATCCGGCGATTAGTCCAGCTACATTTCCTGATTGTTTCACCGATTCTTTAAAATAAATTTGTTTTCTCAGTATCTCGCGGGCATCTTTCGTTTTTACTTCAATGTGGGGATGCACCAAGGTTGCAAAGAGATGTTCTGGCGTTTTAAGTTTAATAACATCCAAGGGATCATAACTTCGGATGAGTACAAAACCTCCATAAAGGCCCGGAGCTACATTGTCGGCATGTGCCGCTCCGCAAGCAACACGCTCTCCTTCCATGGCATAAGGAAGTAATTCGTCAAGTCGCAAAGGACTACCCATTAATTCATTAATAGCAAATATCGCCGCCACTGAACTTGCCGCACTTGAACCCAATCCACTCCCCAAAGGCATTTTTTTGTCCAAAAAAATATCAATCCCCTGTTCCAACCCGAGATCGCTCAAAAACTTCTTTATAACAACGCTACAGGTATTTTTGTCCGGATCAAGTGGTAAGGCACCTTCATCTCCGGTAATCTGTATAATGTTTACAGATCCCGAATTAGACTTTCTTAGCATAATTTCATCTCCGGGCTGATCCACGGCAAATCCAAGGATATCGAACCCACAGGTCACATTGGCTACGGTCGCCGGTGCAAATACTTTGATGGATTCACGCATAATTAAAAACTAATTCTTATCCCAGATAATGACTGATGCTAATAATCTCAGCAAACACTCCCGCTGCTGTAACTTCTGCACCTGCACCAGGACCTTTAATTACCAGCGGTCTTTCACTATATCGATCAGTAGTAAATGAAATCATATTATCACTTCCATCCAAAGCAAAAAATGGATTTTTATGGTCAACAGATTCCAAACCAACAGATGCTTTTCCTTTTTCCATTTTTGCAATGAATCGCAGTACTTTACCATCCTGCTCTGCTTCCAAGCGCAAGGTTTCAAAATAATCGTTTTGCCTTTGGAGTTTTTCAAAAAATGCTTCTACTGAATTTGCTTTAATGCATGATTCTGGGAGAATAGTATTAATTACGACATCTTCCAATGCCAGGTCAAGGCCAACTTCTCTGGCCAAAATCAATATTTTTCGTGCTACATCCATCCCATTAAGATCATCTCTTGGATCTGGTTCGGTAAATCCCTTTTCCATAGCCATTCGAACTACTTCACTGAATTTTGTTTCTTTATTGAATGCATTGAAAATATAGGAAAGGGTACCAGAAAGCACTCCTTCTATTTTTAATATTCGATCACCACTTATTTTTAAATCTTTAAGTGTAGTGATTACTGGCAATCCTGCGCCAACATTGGTTTCGTATAAGAAATTGACATCATTTTTTAAGGCCAAAGACTTCAGCATTTTAAATCGAGACAGCGCTCCTGAGCTTGCAAGCTTATTTGGGGTAGCAATAGATATGGATTGTTTTAAAATCTGTTCATATCCATCAACAACATTTCCATTAGAAGTACAGTCGACAAATACGGAATTTTGTAAGTTAAGACTTGCCATTTTATCAATAAATCCAGAAATAGATGATGGTTCTCCATTCAGGAGCAAGTTGTCTCTCCACTTGTCGAGAGTTAACCCATCTTCATCAAAAATCATCTTTTTTGAATTTGCCATGCCAACAATGTTAATTTTTAACGAATGATCGCGAACTAGCGCTTCATTTTGCATAGCTATTTGGTTTATCAATGTACCACCAATAAGGCCTACACCAACGATATATACATTTAAAGTCTTAACATCAGAAAGGAAAAACACTTCATGAATGGTATTGAGTGTTTTAGATATATCTTTTTGTGCAATCACAATAGAAAGGTTAATCTCTGAAGATCCCTGAGCAATTGCAGCTACATTAATACCATTTTTCCCAAGCGAATTAAATAACTTCCCGGATATCCCCGGAGTGTGAGCCATATTTTCACCAATGATCGCTACTATTGACATATGTTCTTCAATCGATACAGAGTCAATTTTTCCAGCTTCAATTTCCCTTTCAAATTCCTTTTCGATTACATTTTTTGCTAATTCTCCGTCAACCGGATCAATAGCAAAACAAATAGAATGTTCTGAAGATGCCTGGGTGATGAGAATAAGATTGATGTTGTTAGCCGCAAGAACACCAAAAAGCCGTGAAGAAACGCCCGAGACACCTACCATGCCACTTCCCTGAAAATTGATAAGTGAAATATCCCGTATCGAGGAAATCCCTTTCACAAGGTAATTACCGGTATTGGCATCACTCTTTATCAAGGTCCCGGGAAAATCACGATTGAATGTATTTTTGATACGTAAGGGAATTCTTTTTTGAAATGCCGGTTGAAGTGTTGGAGGATAAATTACTTTGGCTCCAAAGTGTGACATTTCCATAGCTTCCTCATAGGTCATTTCAAGCAATGAAAAAGCTTTTTTCACTTGTTTTGGATCAGTAGTAAGCACTCCATCAACATCAGTCCAGATTTCTATTTCTTCCGCATGCAAAGCAGCACCAAAAATTGCGGCGGTATAGTCAGATCCACCGCGGCCAAGTGTGGTGGTTTCATTTTTATCTGTAGAACTGATAAAACCTGTTACAATCTGAATCTGAGGATGTATATCAAAGTGTTCCTGTATATTCTTTGTTGTCAAATCCATTTGAACTCGAGCTTTCCCAAAACGATCATCCGTTTTTACCAATTCCCTTGCATCCAGTAATTCTGTATTTAGTTTTACCTGATTTGCATAAGCAAAAATGATATAACATGAAAGACGCTCTCCAAAACTCAAAAGCAGGTCAGTTGTTCTCAACGAAAGCTCTCTTAGAAGAAATACACCGTGCATCAAGTCTTCCAGTTCATTGAGCATTTTTTTGACTGTTGCCAGCACATGGCTTTGGTTTTTTACTTCCAACAATCCTTTAACGGTACTGAAATGCAGTGCTTCGATTTCTTTTAACAAATCTAAATATGATTCATCATTGACAGCGGCTTTCTGACCCATAAGCAAGAGCTTATTGGTAACTCCAGACATAGCAGAAGATACCACTGCAACATGGATATTCTGCGCTTTATAATCAGCAATGATCTCGATTACTTTTTTGATACTTTCGGATGATCCCACAGAGGTCCCACCAAATTTCAATACTTTCATGAAGGTGAAATAAAATTATAAAAAACGATGAAAGACTACTTTTCAGGCTGACAAAAATAGCAAGCTAAGGATTAATTAAATCCCTTTTAATAGATTATTTTAGCTTTTTAGCTTCCTCCCAATACGTGTCCATTTCAGCCAAGGTCATTTCCGCAATTTTCTTACCGTCTTTCTGAGATTCCGATTCCAAATATTGAAATCGCTTAATAAACTTTCTGTTCGTCCGTTCCAAAGCCTCTTCCGGATTAATATTCACGAACCGGGCATAATTGACTAGTGAAAATAATAAGTCGCCAAATTCTGCCATGGCCAAATCGGGATTTATTGGAGTCTCAGTTTCCACATTAAATTCATTTCTGAATTCCTGCATTTCTTCTTCCACTTTTTCCCAAACTTGTTCCTTCTTCTCCCAATCGAATCCTACGCCTCTGGCCTTTTCCTGAATTCTCATGGATTTAATTAATGCTGGTAGGGTCTTGGGAACGCCACCAAGCACTGAATCATTTCCTTTTTCCTTAAGCTTTAGCTTTTCCCAATTTTGTTTAACCTCCTCTTCATTTTCTACATTAACATCTCCATAAATATGAGGATGCCTATGGATCAATTTATCGCAAATTCCATTTAAGACATCAACCAGGTTAAAGGCATTTTTTTCATCCGCTATCTTGGCATAAAACACCAAATGAAGCATGATATCTCCCAACTCTTTTTTGACCTCCTGCAAATCTCCTTCGATAATAGAATGGGAAAGTTCGTAGGTTTCCTCGATGGTCAGATGTCGCAATGAATCCATTGTCTGTTTTTTATCCCATGGACAGTTGGCTCGTAATTCATCCATAATGGTCAAAAGCCGATCAAAAGCTTCTAGCTTTTCTGCTCTCCTGGCATCTTCCGATTTAATTATTCGTGACATTTATCCCTTAATTATGATTTCAAAAGTATAAACTTTGTGCGATTGTTATGTGTTATACTTGTATTAATTATCTTTGCACAAAAATTAAACATTATGGTTACGGTATTATTGGGAATCGGGATTTTAGCACTATTTTTTATCCTTATGTCGGTTAGACTTTTGTTTGTAAAAGACGGACAATTCAAAGGAACCTGCGCCTCGCAGAGCCCTTTTTTAAATAATGAAGGTGGAAAATGCAGCTATTGTGGTCGCGAAGCAGACGGACAATGTAAAAAAGAAAAGTTTAAATCTGAAGTTGATAAGGTACTTTCCAAATTTTAATCCTTTACCAACTTACAAATACATTTTTTCAAACAAACATTAACCATGACACTAATAAAATCGATCTCCGGAATAAGGGGCACAATCGGTGGAAAAGAAGGTGAAGGACTAACTCCACTGGACATCGTTAAGTTTACCACTGCTTTTGGTTATTTGTGCATTGAGCAATCTGAATTTAGAAAAATTGTAATTGGACGTGATGCACGAGTGTCCGGACAAATGGTATCCAATATTGTGGCATCGACACTTCAAAGCATCGGTCTGGAAGTCATAGATTTAGGACTCTCCACTACGCCAACTGTAGAAATTGCAGTGCCCCTTGAAAAAGCTGCAGGAGGTATAATCTTAACAGCCAGCCATAATCCGGGTCAATGGAATGCACTGAAATTACTGAATAGTAAAGGTGAGTTTATTTCTGCAATGGACGGCCAAAAAGTGCTGGACATGGCTGAAGGAGCAGAATTACGTTACGTAGAAACAAAGCAGCTAGGCAAATATTCGACCAACGATACCTATATCGACAAGCATATTGAGATGATCCTCGCATTGCCTCTGGTTGATGTGGAAGCTATTTCCAAAAAAGATTTCAGAATAGCTATTGATTGTGTGAATTCCACTGGGGGGATAGCTATCCCGAAATTGTTGAAAGCTTTGGGTGTAAAAAAAATTACAGAGTTATATTGCGAACCAACCGGGCATTTCCCTCATAATCCAGAACCGCTTCCAGAAAATCTTACCCATATTTCAGGTCAAATGCGAAATGGTAAATTTGACCTGGGCATTGTTGTAGATCCGGATGTGGATAGATTAGCACTACTCAATGAAGATGGATCACCTTTTGGTGAAGAATATACGCTGGTTGCTGTTGCAGATTATGTACTTAAAAACTCTCCAGGAAATACGGTTTCAAACTTATCCTCTACCAAAGCATTGAAGGATATCACAGTGAAAAAAGGTGGAAACTATAATGCAGCCGCAGTTGGAGAGGTGAATGTTGTCAATAAAATGAAAGAAACCAATGCAATCATTGGCGGAGAAGGTAACGGTGGCGTGATCTATCCGAAGCTACACTACGGACGAGATGCACTCGTTGGTATTGCACTTTTTCTGACACACCTGGCGAAATACAATAAGCCGATTTCATTTTTGAGAGGTCAATATCCCAATTACCATATTTCAAAAAATAAAATTGAACTGACACCAGAAACGGATGTCGATGGCATACTTGAGGCAATTGAAAAAAAATACAAGAACAACCCGATCAATACAATCGACGGAGTCAAAATAGAATTTGAAAATGAGTGGGTTCATTTACGAAAATCAAATACAGAACCTATCATACGCATTTATTCAGAGTCGGAGACACTTGCCACTGCAGAACATTTGGCAAACAAAATTATAAATGATATCAAGGAATTGATAGCTAAGAAAAGCGAAGAATGATCGCCTATCTGGATAATGCTGCCACAACGCCACTTGATGAGCGTGTATTTGAAGCAATGAAGCCATACTTGCTTCAAAACCATGGCAATCCATCATCAATTCACCAGCACGGAAGATCGGTCCGATCTGCTTTGGAAAAGGCCAGAAAGCAGGTGGCGGATATTTTACATGTCGCTCCTTCAGAAATCTTCTTTACTTCTGGTGGCACTGAAGCAGATAATACCATCATACACAATGCGATAAAAGCATATGGAATTACCCAGGCTATCACTTCCAGAATTGAGCATCATGCAGTATTGCATACTCTAGAGCATCTTGAACACGAAGGAAAAATAAATTTGCATTTCGTTGATCATGATGGAAAAGGTCAAATCGATTACAACCATCTGGGAATTCTATTAAAAACCCATCGAAAGGCTTTCGTATCGCTGATGCATGGAAATAACGAGATTGGGAATATTACCAACCTGGAAAAAGTAGGAAATCTATGTATGGAAAATAATGCATTTTTCCATTCGGATACAGTACAAACCCTTGGGCACGTTGATCTTAATTTATCGACATTGAATATCCATTCTATTTCAGGTTCAGCCCATAAATTTCATGGCCCAAAAGGCGTTGGACTGATGTACATTAACGCGGATAAACACCTCCCGCCTTTACTTATTGGCGGTGGCCAGGAAAGGAATATGCGCGGTGGGACAGAAAACGTTC
>JAHEMV010000448.1 GCA_024643455.1 Cytophagales bacterium | reverse complement strand
CTCAATACTGTCCCGTTTGGGGAAAATTTATTTGGTGTGGAAGCTGCCAGTCAACGATTCTTTCAAAAACAGGCAAAAAAACTGAATATACAGGAAGCGGCTTTGCTTATTGGTATGCTTAAAGCAACCACCTTTTACAATCCAAATAACAATCCTGAAGGTGCATTGGGTAGAAGAAATGTGGTTTTAGGTCAAATGGAAAGGACTGCAATAATATCAAATAAGGAACTGGATTCTTTATCCAATCTTCCGATTACGTTGAATTACAGCAAAACAGATCAAAATGATGGAATAGCGACCTATTTCCGAGAACAAGTTCGGCTGGATCTCAATCGACTTATTCCACAAATCGCTGATAGTCTGAAAGAAAACTACAATTTGTATACTGATGGTTTAAAGATCTACACTACCCTCGATTCTCGACTTCAGGAATTTGCAGAGAAAGCCATAAACAAACATATGAGGGGACTTCAGGACTCTTTTGATGAACACTGGAAAGGAAGATCAAAACCATGGGAAAATGATCAATCCATTTTAGATTTGTCACTAAAACAAAGCACGGTTTATAAGCAATTGAAATCCAGTGGAATATCGAAAGATTCTATCGATTACCTGATAAACCTTAAGAAGGAAACAGAAGTGTATTCCTGGAAAGGAAAGGAAAACCACCAAATGAGTTCGATGGATTCCCTGAAATTTTACCTCAATTTTTTAAATACAGGTTTTCTTTCTGTGGATCCGGAATCCGGTCAAATAAAAGCATGGGTTGGTGGCATTAATTATCGTTTTTTTAAATACGATCATGTAAATAAAAACTCAAAAAGACAAGTCGGATCTATCTTTAAACCAGTAGTTTATGCATCTGCTTTAGAGCAAAATGTTTCACCTTGTGATTACATCGCGGCTGAACAGGAAACGTATAACGAAAAAGATAAGACCTGGAAACCTGCCAATGCTGACAACGATTATGAAGGAAAATATTCTCTTGAAGGAGCGCTGACAGAATCTGTAAATACTGTATCTGTGAAAGTATTGGAAAAGGCCGGGATTGATAATACCATTTCACTTGCAAGAAATATGGGTATCTCAAGCACAATTCCAAAAGTGCCTTCGATCGCATTGGGTACTCCAAGTATTTCGTTGATTGAAATGGTTGAAGCGTATTGCACTTTTGTTCATGGAGGGAAACATATATCCCCGTATTATATAACCAGAATCGAAAATAAAGATGGAAAAGTAATTTGGGAACATCCAAAAGAGCGAAGTACTCAGGTCTTATCTTTGGCAACAAGTCAAATGATGATTGAAATGCTCAAAAATGTTGTCAATACCGGGACAGCAATACGATTGCGGAGTACCTACAATTTATCAAATGATATTGCTGGCAAAACAGGGACAACACAATCCAATGCAGATGGTTGGTTTATAGCCATGACGCCGAAACTGGTTACAGGTGTTTGGGTGGGTGGAGAATACCCCGCTATTCATTTCCGTACAACTGCCCTGGGGCAGGGAGCCAATATGGCACTCCCGATCTATGCACTGTATCAACAGCAAATAAACAGCAGTGCACCTTTTGCAAATCTAGCCAAAGCACAATTTCCTAGTCCATCTGTTGCAATCCGCAATGAGCTAGACTGCGATCCATTCAAAGACGATGTAAATTTCTGGGAGGCACTATTCGGCAAAAAAGAAGAACGTGATCGAAAAGAATATTCTAAAAAACCAGTTCCCAATAAAGATGACAAAGGCTTTTTTAAAGGTTTGAAGAAACTTTTTAAACGGAACAACTGATGAATTAAAAGCCGATATTCAAACCCATGGAAAATGATCGTGTCATGAGCCAATCCTGCTCATTGTTGATACCGGGTGTTAAAGGATTGTATTCATCAACATAGTAGAAATGTCTATAACCGTACCTCAGTTCCGGATCAGATCCTGAAAATCCAGTGATTACAAAAAGATTATTACCCATAAAATATACCCGCATCTTTTTGATAGCTGATGACTCATTAAACTGAAAATTATACCCAAGAGAAAAATTGGCCAGCTTGAAGTAGTTGCCTTTTTCCACAAGACGATCCGAAAAATTCTGATAATCTCTGACATATTGCCCATCAGTCGTTTTTAGTTGAAGGGTCGATTTTGGAATGTTATATGCATACATACTTTGTGTATTTTCATATATCAATCGATAAATATTGACAAGGTCTTGCCCAAAAACTCCTTTAAAAAATAAGCTTAAATCCCATGATTTATATTGAAATTGATTACTAAAACCCAACTCCATATTTGGCATTCCATTTCCTATTACTGTATTATCGTTATTATCAGTATATCCATTTGCATCTAAATCTTTATAGACAAATTCACCATCCGCTGATATTCCATTATAAATTAAACCCCAAAAATTTCCAACGTCGCTATACTCCTCTACAATGTTCATGAGCACCGACGAATGAAAAGAATTATAATAGCGTGTACCAAAATTAAGTCCCTGTACAGGATCTGAAAAAGACCCCAGCTTGTTTTTCAAATACCAGGTTAAAGCTATTCCTGGTGTATAGGAAAAATCTTGAACTTTTACCGCATCATAAAACAAACTAAGTTCAACTCCTTCGTTCTTTAGTTCACCGATATTAAACCATTTTCCATAGCCTAAATTTGGTGGCGAAGGAATGTTATAAAACCAGAGGACATCATTAATGTGATTTGAATAATAGTCAAAGCTTCCAAAGAGTTTATCATTTATTAATTTAAAGTCTACTCCAATGTTTATTTCAGATTTTGTCTCTGCTTTTAAATCCGGATTTGCTTCATCAAAGATTCCATAGCTTCTTTCGAATTCGCCATTATAGTAATAGTATCCGCCAGTTGGTTCGATTTGGCTAATTGATAAATGATCGGCATAAAGATTATTTCCACTCCTGCCCCATCCTACTCTCAATTTGAGCTGATCAATTTTGTTTATGTTGAGCCAATCCTCTAATTCGACTCCGGCACTTATTCCAGGATAAAAGCCCCATTTTTGATTTTTTCCAAATCTGCTTGATCCGTCATAC
The DNA here is from genome assembly GCA_024643455.1 of Cytophagales bacterium. Classification (GTDB taxonomy): domain Bacteria; phylum Bacteroidota; class Bacteroidia; order Cytophagales; family Cyclobacteriaceae; genus JAAUQL01. The sequence continues at coordinate 1,551 of JAHEMV010000448.1, read as the reverse complement.
CTACTCACAAAAGACAAAAAATAGCGATTATTCCATTCAAAATTCATTTTACCATAAAACCCGACAATAGTCTGAGTATTTTTATAACTATTCACGATTCCCAATCCCTCAGTAAAATCTTTTGCTGCAGCAAGATTATTATACGTAAATGCATCCGTAATAAAATCACCTCCCTCAACGCTAAAACCTTCATCATTAAAATACTGGTATGAATATCCTGCCTGCACTTCATAATCAAGCAAAGACAATTTGTTTTTATAATGCACATCGGTTTCAAACAATTGGTTGGATGACAGCTGCTCAGATCGAATTGCATACCCGTTATTTGAACTGTTCCCAAAACTGGTCTTTGGAATATACCTTCCTCCTAATTGATCAAAATATTGGAGAGCATATCGTGTAACTAATTCGAAATGATCATTGAATTGATACGATGCATTTAAGGAAGTATTTATCCGTTGTTGTCCCTGATCGTTTGATTCTTCCAACAAAGAAACGGGATTAACGAAATCATAGTAGTATTGCTGAAAATAGCCCCCAAATTCGCTATATGCAGCGTCATTACTTTTTACTGGAGCAGTGGGATTGTACGAAGCAGCATACTTATTTATATTATCATTAATAAGTTGAGCTTTTTCCCAAGTTGAACCAAATCCAAAAACAAGTGTCAACTTATCGTTCAGGGCTTTGTGAGACAAATTCATCCGCGTATTGAAACGCTGGAATCCTGAGGACAGGATAGTTCCGTTTATATTCCTGTAATTCATGGAAACATAATACTTTGTGTCAGGACTCCCACCTGAAATGGACAAATTATGCACGTTGCTCCATCCTGTCTGTAAGACTTCGTCATACCAATTTGTATTAGAAAGAAAATCGGTACCCATGCCCATGGTATTGGAAAAACTGCGCCATTCTGATGTAGATAAGTTTTGCTGGCGACGAATTGAATTTTCAGCATTTACATAGTTATTGTAATTGACCTTTGTCTTATAATCACCTCCTTTTTTTGTCTGGATAATAATCACACCATTGGCACCCCGGATTCCATAAAAGGCTGTTCCAGCAGCATCTTTTATCACTTCAAACGAATCGATATCATTCGGATCAATATTTTCAAGTTGTGCATCGATAACCCCATCAATGATGATTGTAGGCATGGTATTTCCATAGATTGTAGATAATCCGCGAATGCGGGCATCATAATTTCTGTTTGGATTGCCCCCGGCTTTAACTATTGAAAGCCCAGCAACCCGCCCTTCTATTAGTCCGAGCGGATTATTAATAAATCCAGAATTAAAATTTAGTTCATTTACTTTTTCGATCGCATTGTTATACTCTTGAGTGAAAAAAATTGAAACTGGTATACCAGGGACTTGATCAATAAAATTGCTTGAAATCGTGAAATTATTTTCATTTGATGCAGGTATAGTATCATTTGAAACTCCAAAAACCAAAAAAGGGCAGCAAAGAAGAAGGAGCGTGATTTTAACCATGTGTTGTTTTATGAAAAGTAAATTCTAAACCTGGTTAAAAAATTGTGAATGATTA
>JAHEMV010000040.1:16880-17656 GCA_024643455.1 Cytophagales bacterium | reverse complement strand
TATGATGATCTGGATCTAAATATTGTTGGCAATGTAGAACCAAGACCGCAAATCCAGCATAACTCTGATCCAAAAAATCCTGCTTCTTACGGAACAGGTGGAAATTTTTTCCTCGATCCTTTGAACCCATTTGCTGGCAATCCAACTGCTCCTGCTGCAAATGAACAAGGCTGGAAGGATACCTTTGTTGTCCCTCCCGGACATGTAGGCAGATTAATTGCCAAATTTGACCTTCCGGGCAGATACGTCTGGCATTGCCATATTTTATCTCATGAAGATCATGAGATGATGAGGCCTTTTCATGTCGGTAATACCGCTTTGAGGGTAGCGTCCAATGAAAGAAGTATAATAGACAACTATCCAAATCCATTCCAGCTAAGCACACAGGTTCGATTTGAACTGAAAAAAGCTCAAAAAATAGACTTCAATGTTTTTGATATGGCCGGGAAATTGGTTTATAGCAACCTGGACTTTTATCCCGAAGGGAAAAATGCAATCTTCTGGGATGGCTTTGATAAGGAAGGAAAAATTTTAAATACCGGCGTTTATTTATATCGACTTAAAGGAGAGGATTTTAGTGAATCAAAACGTTTGGTGATCCAACGATAGTTATGCTCATAAGCTTTAAATTGAAACTAAAAAGAGACTGTCCGTCGGGCAGTCTCTTTTTTATTCAAAGTAATACAATTCAATCCTAAAACGATTTATACTTTCCTGAACAACTTGTCTATTATTTCCTTTGTTGCACTAATAAGGATCTAAAGCTTGTCCGATTG
>JAHEMV010000040.1:11382-16870 GCA_024643455.1 Cytophagales bacterium | reverse complement strand
CTCATAAGCTTTAAATTGAAACTAAAAAGAGACTGTCTGCAGGGCAGTCTCTTTTTCTATAACAGTATATAACTCTGTCCTAACTTTGCAAAAACGATTTATACTTTCCTGAACAATGATTTTCATTATCTATTATGTTAAACCAATAATGATCCCAGGTCTTACCAACTGACTTCTCAAAGTATAGGTTTACAATTATAACATCGAAATCCAACCTAGAAATCAGATTGCATTTGAAAGTGGATTTTGATCAAATGTACTTACAGCGCTTTTACCGTCTCAATTTGGGTCCTCTCCTTTGAAATATGCACCAGGGATTCAGATGTTGAAAAGGACTGACTCCTGAACCAGCCAAATACTTCTATATCAAAAAACGCTTCTTACTCTTCTATGATTTCCATGAATTTTAGTCTAATTTCCATAATCAATCATTTTTTATTTTTAAAATAACTATTTAAAACTTTCATGCTTTTTAAACCACTCGGTTTAAGGATTAATTTTTAACTATTCGACAATGGACAAACTAACACGCTACAATCAGAAATTACTCGCAATATTGGGGACAATGGCAATTATTGCTCTTGCTGCTATTTTAATCATAAGTCTGGCAGTATGGATTTTCTCGATTTCAGACGATTTTGGCGGTGTGGACAATACCCTCCAGGTACCGGATAGCCTGGTACAAAAGGATGGAAAAATCCATCAATTGGTTTCCTTCTCAGAACCAGAGCTGGTCGATACCCTGAACAACATTTACATTATACCGGTTTCTCAGCGCACACTTGAACAACCAATTGAAGAAAATACGATGAGATTAAATAAAATAGGGAGCACAAGTAGTTATGAGTCTATATATAACAAAGAGTCATCTTATAACAACATTATAGTTTACCATAAAAATAACGAACAAAAAACCACGCTGTTTGATTTCCGCGTCAACATCACACATTATTATGACAGAATCATTAAGGATAAGATATTTCTTTTCATCATTGGTTCAAAAGGAGACACCAACAAAGATGGAAGTTATTCCAACGACGATCTTGAAAATCTCTACCTCTACGACTTGGAAAATGATTTCCTAAAAACAATAGACCTGGATAATGCCAGTTATGAAGGATCAACTATTATGTTTGATACTGATGAACTGGTAATAGAATTTGGTATGGATATCAACAAAGATGGTGAATATGATAGTTCAAGAGAGCCATCTCATCTCATACATTATACTATTTCAAAAGATGAACAAACTGATTTCGTCCCGGATGAAATGCAGAAACAAATACAAAGTATAGTGGATTGATCATATATACTGAAATGTCTTTACCATCTCTTTTCGCTCCCGCTATATTAAAACAGAATCAAAAAATTCAGAATTAGAGATAAAATTAAACTGATGTTCAACGAGAAAATTAACTTTATAATGTTTTAATAAAAGGAGATAATGTTATTCATACAATTCTCAACAATGGTTATCTGGTAAATCATCTGCCATTTACAAACTCTTGTATACTTTTTTCCAGGAGTTTATTGAATTCATCAGGTTTATCCCAAAAAACCACATGCCCCACATCAGATAGGATGTGAACTTTAAACGAAGGCGCCACATTCTTAAAGGCTTCTTCATTTGTTGGCTCAGAGTCCGAATTAATAGCAATAATTGGAGTTTGAATAGATTTTAGTGATTCAATACAATCTTCATTCACCCAACGGGCATTTTCATGAAGAGATTCTTTCCATCCAACATGAGAGGCCCCCTCAATCATATTAAGAATTCGCGCAAAGGAAGCCTCTTTATTATTTTTATAGAAAACTCCCTCCAATTTATCTGGTGTAGGGGTGGTGACCAGATCCATAAATATACTATCCATGTAGTCAACAGTTTCTGGTGAAAACTGCATTTCGATGTCATGCAGCGTATCCACAAACACCAAACCCAATATACGATCAGGGACCTTTTTAGCAACTTCAACAATCACTGGTCCTCCCATGGAAAATCCAACCAGAACAACTTCCTTAAGGTCCAGTTTATCCATAACAGCCACCACATCATCTCCAAATGAAGACATAATCCATTCTTGCCGATTATTCCCAGATTTTCCAAAACCAGCCAAATCGATTCCAATAACAGTGTAATTCTGTGAAAAATGCTCCATTTGCTCATCCCAAATACTCAGGTTATTGCTCCAACCATGCACAAATATCACAGATGGTTTTCCCTTACCTTTTTTTTCAAAATTAATAGCCACGCCATCCGAGGATCTAGCCGACTGCTCAGATCCATTGGTACATCCATTCCACAATAACATTAAAGTCATTCCCAAAAAATAAATTTTAAGTTTCTTAAGTCTTGTCATCATTCTATTTTATAAACACATTATACTTTTTGGTTTTGATATATAATCAAACAAGAAGTTCAGGAAATTTTATCAGAATTCAATCATTTTCATTCAGTCATTTCAAGATTCAACACTTCCATTTCTATACAAAATAAATCGCCGACTGCAATCTATATTAAATATCAAATCCAATTTTTTGCAATAGTGCCTGATACCCCGGATTGGTATGCAAATTCTTAAAATTAATCCCCTTTGCCCATAACAATTGGCTTTCATGGGCCTCAATAGCCTATTCGAGATATTCTGTGCTTTTACTCATCATCCAATTCAATGTAAATCACATCTAAATGTATTCATCCCATGTTGAAAAAAACCTGTATTTATCTACTAACCATTCAACGCAAAAAATGTAATCCCTGAAGGTCAACATTATAAAACCCAGTGTCAAATAATTCCCTATCCAGAGTGATTAACTGACAAAAAAAAGACATGGATTCTAGAAAAGCTACTTTATGGCATTTCCTGAAGCTGGCAATTATTTTCCCCAGATAAACGTGTAGGTGTATTTAAGCAGCAACGTATTTTGCTGAATGCGGGGTAACCTAGGTTGTTCACGATCCAGATACGAATTGTATGAGCCATTATACACAAGATAAAGGTCATTGCCTTCTCTTGGATTATAACGAAAACGGATATTATTTATACCAAATTTGTATTCGCTACTATATTGAAAAAACAATAACAGCGAAAGCTTAGTCGTAAACGTAAAATCGGTCCGAAGACGTGCAAGGTGGGTTTTAAAATATTGATCTCTTGCCGGCACATCAACCTGACTGTATTGATAATCTAACGCAAATTTCATACTTGGAGAAGGTCTCAAGGTCAATACAGCTGGCCCAAAAGTCATGATGGTACCATCAAAGTATTGTCCAGCTGAAACATCCGTTTTTAACGCCAATAAGTTGTTACTAGGCGTACTAATACTGGCTTCCGCATTCGTATAGCTATAAGAACCTATCCCAAAATAAATATCATCCGACAGATCAAAATTTTCATAGAGTTTATCATATGAATTAAACAGCGCAAAACGTGTTTGATATCCACTTTTCATAGAAATATTATATTCCAGCGTATTTCGCACCAGGTCCGTAACCATATCATAATTCCTTTTATTAACCAATGACGAAAGAGTTATATTCTGATTAAATACTTTGATTTCTGGCTGATTATACGTCCAGCCATAGCTCACGGCAGCATATCCCTTTGAATAATCTTCCATCAATTCAAATCCCATTTGAGGATCATAGTACCGGCCTGCCCTGGAAATTAACGCATCATAGCTAAATCCGACATTAGACCTGTTTTCCCAGTTGAGATAAAATTTGCCATGATCAAAAAAATCTCGGTTATAATTAATATCACCATCAAAGGTTTGTGCATAATTTGCCGTTATGTAATCATTCCCGAATGGATTGTAGATCAGGTCCAGGGCAGTATTTATATTGTAATTTCCTTTAATATCTATTTTACTGGTAACCATCCCTCCTGCATAACTGCGCTCATTGATCACCTGCCTTCTGGCCCTCAAAACCCCGTAGTTGGTGGATTCTATTTTCTCAACTGAATCTTCATCAAGATGGTGATAGTTATGATCTGCAGTTTGCATATCCATGAAACCAAAGTCCCATTTCCCTTCACGTCCATTAAGCCGGATCCCACCATAAATTGGCACAACATCATCTTCATATATTCCAATTCTCCTGCTGTAAAATAGCTGATCAAGATATCCAGTTTTAATGGTAAAAATACTTGACCGTTCAAGAAAGAACTGCCTTTTTTCCGGCAAGAATAAAGAGAACCTGGTCAAATTAACCAACTGGTCATCTACTTCTACCTGAGCAAAGTCAGTATTTAGTGTCAGGTCCATTGTGAGGTTACTGGAAAGGGCGTATTTCAGATCTAACCCGGCATTTAATTTTTTATCGTTCACTTTATCATACCCTGTATTGGCATCGTTTAATTCACTTGTTTGTTCAAGTCCTCCTAGAACGTAGGGTGTCAAATACACAGGATTTGATCGTTTCACACCCTCCAGTACAATTTTTTGAGCCTGAGATGGTTTCCACACTCCTGTCAACCCGAATTTATCTGTCATTAAAGGAAATACATGCCATTCCTGCTTGCTAATTATCGTTCTCCAGATTGACATCCCCATAATCACCTTTCCGTCCTTATCCTGGAACCTGAGACTTGAAAGGGGAATTCGCATCTCGATATGTAAAATATCCTTATCTACGGTTGTTTTAACATCCCAGAATGAATTCCAATTTCGGTTAAACGGAAGAGATCGATCATTAACCTGCGCATCATTGGCCATTGAAAAATCGGATCGCATGCCCGTTGGATTCGTTTCAAAACACAGTGCCGTTTCATTGTCATTAAAGGTATCAAGGAGAATACCGAAATTATCGCTCCCGCCATCGATCCCATCCCTCTTTTTATTAGAAGCCTTTATTTTAGCTCCATTTGAATAATGCATGCGTCCACCAAAGTAAAAATACTGGTCGTCGTACGTTACGAATATTTCAGATTTTTCAGTAGGTTGACCTCCATGATTTGGCTTGTACATTTGCATTTGCAGCGGAACCAGATTGTTCCAAAATGCTTCATTGCAAATGCCATCAAACTCCATGACATCAGATGTCCTGGCAACTACATAATAGTCCTTAGCATCTTCTCCGACAGCTGTGATAATTGAAATCCAAAAAATAATCAAAGCAGAAATTAATCTCATGCCAAAAATTTAAATAAAAAGCGTTAAATCTGCTCTAAAATAGAAATATAAAAATTAAAAAAAATTGAGAATGGAATCTATCTCTTCACAGACAAATATCTTATCATAAGCAATCGCAATTTTCCAATCATCCATCTTCCTTTTTCTGCGATTAATTACGCCCTGTTTTAAGTCAGTAATTTTTAGACATTTCTGTTCTTTTTGTGCAAATGACAATCCACATCTTTATCCATCAAAGTCGCGTAGCAGCAATGTAGGTAAACATAATCGTAACAAGCTGTCGTGTCATATTTTCAGGATGAGGAATTTGATTCAATGGAATTTAATGCATACGCTCTGCTAAACTAAAAATAGT
>JAHEMV010000040.1:0-11282 GCA_024643455.1 Cytophagales bacterium | reverse complement strand
AAAGTCGCGTAGCAGCAATGTAGGTAAACATAATCGTAACAAGCTGTCGTGTCATATTTTCAGGATGAGGAATTTGATTCAATGGAATTTAATGCATACGCTCTGCTAAACTAAAAATAGTAAATCATCAAATATACCTTTTAATGGCGGGCAAACTTGTTAGTTTCATAATCACTTTCATCCCTAAGCTAAATTAATACAATACAATTGAATTAGATTTTGTATTCACACCGTAATATGAGGATTGCTAATCATAAATGACTTTTTTACGATCCATACATAGATTGCTAACTATAATTTTTCAAGAGAATATTTGCATAAACTATTGATTTTGTGTAATTTATAAATCAACCAAACACTACAACTATGAAAATCAACAAAGAAGCAATTCCTGTGACCATGGAAAGCCCGGGGACTATTATGAGAGCACAATCAGGTCTCGGAGGTATGACGGTAGGATACCATAAACTACCCAAAGGCGCAGATTTCACACCATTGTTTAAAGGCCTGCCCACAGATAGCTGCCATTGCCCCCACTGGGGTTATGTATTTGAGGGAGCTGTCAGAATTATATATGATGATGGAACTGAAGACCTTACTAAAGCAGGCGATGTCTTTTATTGGAAGCCCTGCCATACAGCCATCGTTGAAGAAGATGTCCTTATGATGGACTTTAGCCCTGAGAAGGAATTGGGTGAAGTCATGGATAATGTTAATAAAGTGATGGCGCAGATGGGTGGATAAGTATATTCCTCTGGTTAGCACCAATTTTACTTGATCAGATTAAGCTGATTGGATAGAATTTTCTACTGAAAGTAGAATTGGTGCTATTTTTTTTATTTCAAAATGCCCAAAGGTGATTTTTATTCTAAAAAAAACTTAATCATTATGATTCGCACAATTTTAATTCTATTAGCTTTTTCTACTCTGACAATATTTGGTTGTAACCCCAATGTAGAAAAGATAGATCCAATCAATGACCCCTTTGAAAGCGAACAGGAAGCCATCAAAAAACTACTGGTCGAAATCTTTGATGTGGCTAAAGCAAAAGATATGGATGCCCTGGATGCATACCACTTAAACAGTCCAAAATTCAGCAAGTTCGATGATGGAGAAGTGCCACAAATGCAGGATTATGCCATGGCCAAGGAAACCGAAGAGGAATTTTTTACCTCCCTTTCTGAATTTAATTACACCCTTCCGGATGTCAAAGTAGATGTTTTTAACGATATGGCCATCGCTTCTTTTATTCTTGATTACAGTGTGGTTATGGGTGAAGAAACATTTATAGGAAAGAGCAGAAGTACTTTGGTATTTGTCAAAGTCGAGGATAGCTGGAAAATAGCCCACGAGCATTTTTCGCCATATAGCGAGGCTTCTTAACGAATACATGTATTTGCAGAATCCCAATCTTTTTCTCACCCAAATACTATAATCATGAAAAAACTGAGCATTTTACTGACCTTCATTTTATTCGGTCAATTAGCTATTGCCCAATATCCAGCAGGCAAAATTGTTGTCAATCATTATGGTTATAGATGAAACTAATTTTGAAATTTGAATTGTCCTGACAAAATAAACTTGGGAATCACATTACAATTAAGGGTGGATTGAACCTATTCAGGAGCATATCTTTTGCCTGTCTTTATAAACATCAAGAATCGGAAGCAATATCATAAGCCATTAAGGCATTCCCATGCCGGACATATAATCTTCCACGATCAATGACAGGATGGGCCCAATGTTGATCCGTTCCAAGGTGAATTTTGAACTGACTCACAACGCTCATCGCTTGCGAATTAGCATCTACAAGCGCCATATCTCCTCCTTCCGAATAACAATAGAAAAGGCCATCCGCATATATTATCACACCATTCCGGAAAGGTTTGGAATTATAATTAACTACCCCGGTCATCCAGTTCAAACAATACCACTCTGAGCTTCGGTATTTGGAACCGTACACATAACCATCTTTCAAGATAAAACCTCCCATAAGGTTGGTGATGTCAGTATTTCTCCAGACAACTTCTGCTTTTTCTCCATTTTCTGAAAGTTGAATTAATACGGTCCCTCCAAAGTCTGATTTATCAGAAGCACTGGAACACATAATCTTTCCGTCAAAATACACAGGTGTATTGGCATGAATTTTATTCCCCTGGCGTTGTTCGATACTCCAGTAATATGCGCCTGTTTCAGCATCAATACCAATGATCGATTCGGCAGTCATGGTCACAATCAACCGGGTACCATGATGTTCAATTAATATTGGCGAGCAATACGCCGCCGGTTGACTATTCCCCTTGCTTGACCAGATGGTCGATCCATCAAATCTGTTTAAGGCCACAACATTATGTTCTTTTCCTCCCGGAGTGCAATAAATTTTATCACCATCTACTAAAAGTGATTCCGCCATTCCCCATTGAATATTTTCGGCATTAAATTTTTTGAGTATGTCAACCGACCAAACCAATTCACCCGTATTGCCATTATAACAATAAACCACTCCCCGTCCACTTTCAAAATAAACTAAATCTTCAACTATTGTTGGGGTTGATCTTACACCTGTATATTCCTTATTCCACTCCAAACCATAGGCCTTTTCCCACAACAAATCCCCTTTCATGTCAAATGCAAATATATGACCTATTGAGTCTATCATACCACAGACAAAAAGTTGGTCTCCACCGATTCCTACATTACCATGTCCCTTCCCGAGTCCTTCAAATGACCAAAGAAGTTCGGGACCATTTTCAGGCCATTGTTTTAGTAAATTTTTCGCAGGGTATTTTCCGTCTCGATTTGGACCGCGCCATTGCGAAATATCAGTCGTTATGGTAAAAGCGAAAAGAGCTGCCATACCTATCACGAATAAATTGTATTTAATGTAGATCATAACAAGTTTAATGAAAGAGTACTGGATTTAAGGGTTTTGCGTCATTTCGTAGATATACAGTATAAATAGTTGAAGCTACGGATGTACAAATCATTCCCTACAATTGCCGGCGAGGAAAAATTCCCATCGTCGAGTTTGTTTCTGGATAGAATTTCAAATGTTGGCCCTTGTTTTAAAACATAAGTTAGCCCATTCTGTGAGGTGACATAAAGCCTATCGCTTACTCCTACCGGTGAGGCAAAAATGGTCCCCACTCCGTCCAGTTTTTCCAAACTGTAATTTACTTTGCCATCAGCAATATCCAGGCAAGTGAGATTTCCATTGTTACTTCTGAGAAAATACAATTTCCCGTTAGCAAGAAGTGCTGATGGTGTATAGGGTGTGTTTTGATTGTATTCCCAAATTACGGCACCTGAGCCATCAATATTCCCTTTTGCCTTATTTAGGTCAATCGCTTTAAGGGCATTGCCTCGAAAACCACTCATCAGGTACAACATGTTATTATTAACAATTGGATTTGGTATTACGTTTGCCGTCATTCCTGTACCATACCATATGATTTCGCCAGTATTCAGGTCGTAACTCCTCATTTTTGAAGTGGCGCTGGTAATCACCTGCTCTCTGCCATTTACTTTTACCACTATTGGTGAGGACCATGAGGTCGCTTCATCACGGGCACTCTTCAAGATATCTTTCCCTGTCTTTTTATCCAGAACATATAAAAAAGAATCTCCTTCCTCATCCCATAACAGGACAATTTTATCTTTATACAAAGTAGGTGAGCTCCCTTCTCCAAAATTCATTTTTACCACCATCTGGCCAAAATCACGCTTCCACAAGATATTCCCCTTAAAATCCATGCAATACAATCCCCGTGATCCAAAATAGGCAAATAGATGCTCCCCATCAGTAACCGGAGAATTAGATGCCCAGGTACCCATTTCATGCGTACCATCAACAGGCGCTTCCTGGCAAACCGTCTTATTCCATATGACCGATCCATTTTTCGGGTTAATGGCCATCACCTTAAAATCATACATATTGCCACCTTTGGAACCAGCACTATTCGCTTTTTGATCTGTCTCTACTGCAGTTTGAATGAAAATAATATCGCCCCAAACGATCGGTGTCGCATGACCCTTTCCTGGAATTTCTATTTTCCATTTAACATTCTGTGTTTCGCTCCATTCAATCGGAGGATTCCCATAAGGGGCAAATCCATTTGCTTCAGGACCTCTCCATTCTGGCCAGTTCATCATATAGCTTGAGGATTTTTCCTGTGTCCATGCAGTATGGATTGTGAGAAATATAAATGCAAAAATAAAAGGGAGAATGCGTGTCATGGGGATAGATTTTAAAAAGTTGATAACCGTTGTAATACAATAAATATATCAAAAATCAACGGCAAAGACAACCAAGAAAGTTTTCACTGCAGTAAAAAAAGACTACTTCTAAATGTTTATAAAGTTAATTTATTCCTGAATTGTACAATTAAACCTTGAGAAATATTTTCTTTTTGTAAAGTAAATATAAGAATAACCATGCGGCGAAGAAGGATGCTGTTGCCCCCAGTACTTCTCCCCAACCTGCCGGGAAAAGGGCAATAAATCCATCAAACAGGAATTTTGCTGTGTAATCAAAATCAATTATTCTCCCGCCCAGGTAGATGGTGATGGAATTCAGACCAATTACGGTGAAGAAAAAAGTCCATTTTTTGATTTTCCACACATCGATCACCAGGTAAAAAAGGCAAAATAAGAGCAGGCTTAGTCCGCCGACAAAACAAACAAAAGAACTCGACCATAAGTATTTGTTTATTGGGAAAACCAAATTCCACAGTTGACCAATGATAATCAGACCGATGGCTGTTAAAACCATATATAACACTTTACGCAATGGCTTATCGTTAAGGTAATTTGACATGATAAACTGCCCTGTGAGCATCCCGAGTAAGGCAGTAGATATCGCTGGCAAGGCACTTAACAGGCCTTCACTGTCTCCGAATTCATAGCAACAAAATCTTCCTGGTAATACTATGCGGTCGATATACCCTGCCAGGTTTCCTTCTCTTGAAAAAGGATCAAAAGTTCCAAGATCATGAGCCGGGAAAAACCTTAATAAGAGCCAATAAGAAACCAATATTCCCCACAACCATAAGATCCGGGATTTCAGGTTTGTATTCATAAAAATTAAAGCAGCAAACATCCACGCCAAACCAATGCGCCCAAGGACACTTGCATAACGAAGGTTGGCAAAGTCGAAATCGATGGCATTATTATAAACAATTCCTAAAAGCACGAGAATCAATCCTCGTTTGATCACATGCCGATATAGCGCTTTCCTGTTTTCTTTGCCATGATACCGCTTTGCCAGCGAAAAAGGGAAAGAAATGCCAGCAACGAAAAGGAATAATGGAAATATCATATCATAAAAACGAAATCCATCCCATTGTACATGATGAAGTTGACTTGCCCACCACTGAAAAAACGGCCAACCTGTAAGCGAAGCCAGACCAAAAAATATTCCTTCCCCACCCATGATCCAAAACATATCAAATCCCCGTAATGCATCCAACGAGTGAAGTCGTCCAGTTGCTAAAGATGCCTTTTTTTCCATCGCATAAAGTTCATTTTAACTTTGTCAAAATTTCCGGCACAATGTAATTAATTTTTCCTGACATTTCATTTTATCAACCGTGACATAATTTTATTTTTTAGGCGAATTATGCCATTGAGACGTTAAGCTAATTTTATATAAATTATAAAAAGCAAAAGGTTATTAGAAACCGAAGTAACGATCTTGTTGAATTGCCATAAAGCTTGAACAACCAATCTAAACCTCGTTCAGCTTCCATTTTCCTTTTCGGAAAAGCCATATCCCGATGATTGCCATAGAGGATTCTGCAACGACTATCGAAAAGAAAACGCCAGTCTCTTCATATCCAAGTACATTAGCCAGAATATAAGCCAAAGGAAGTTCAAGGATCCAAAAGCTAAACAAATTGATCAGTGTAGGAGTCGTTGTATCCCCTGCTCCATTAAAGGCCTGTGGCATTACTAAACCAAAAGCATAAAACAAATATCCATAACTAATCATGCGTAAAGCCTGTACCCCGTATTGTATCACCACCTGATCATCGATAAACAGTCGAATGAAATACGCTGGATTGCTGATAAATAGTGTAGCAAAAAAAGCCAGAAAAATCACGTTGATGAAAGAAGTTTTCCAGACTGATCGTTCAGCACGTTCAGGTTGTTTTGCACCAAGGTTTTGCCCGACAAGTGTTGATGCAGCATTGGACAATCCCCAGGAGGGAAGCAATGAAAAGATCACCACTCTAATAGCAATTGTGTACCCTGCCAGCACTTCACTTCCAAATGCAGCCATTATCCGCATCAATCCAATCCAGCTGGCGGTTGCAATGATATATTGCCCTATTCCTCCATAAGATAGTTTGATCAATTTTTTCATCGTTTCCACCTGTACCTGAAAACTTGTAATGTTCAGGTTTATTCTTCCCTTACCATAAAAGAGTACATAGAACTGGTATAAAACCGCAAGGCCCCGACCGGTTACAGTAGCTATTGCAGCTCCCTGAATGCCCAATTCAGGAAATGGGCCCAAACCGAATATCAGGCAAGGATCCAGCACAATATTGAAAATATTGGCAAACCACAATACCCTCATTGATATTGCCGCATCACCAGCACTTCTAAAGATCGCATTGATGATGAACAGTAACATGATAACGATATTTCCACTGATCATAATCGCTGTATATCCAGAGCCAGAGTTGATTATTCCCTCGGATGCTCCCATCAGGCTCAACAGATCTTGAGCCAGAAATATACCTGGAATAGCAAGTATTATCGAAATCACAACACCAAGTATAATGGAATGTGATGCAGCTATTGCAGCTCCTCCCCTATTTTTTTCTCCAATTCTCCGGGCAACCATCGCAGTGGTCGCCATACCAAAACCAATGCCTATAGCATAGACCAAAGTCATCAAAGATTCAGTAAGTCCGACAGTTGCTACTGCATCGGAGCCAAGTTTCGAGACAAAAAAGATATCGGCTACGGCAAATACTGACTCCATCATCATCTCCAGAACCATAGGGATGGATAACAACAAAATAGCGCGGCTTAACGAACCACTTGTAAAATCTTGCTCAGTACCAGAAATGGACTCTTTGATGTCTTTCCAGAGTCCTTTAAGTTTCAGAATTTTATGTTTAGAATGCAAAAAAACAATTTTGCGTTGTTTGTCATTATTACTCATTTGAATGAATTTGAAGCGATTAAGAAATTGTTATTTATTCACCGATGAGATCGGCACTTTGATGCGTTGCCTTAGCAACTAAAAATGTCACCGGCATTTGTGACCGTGACTTCGAAAAGAAATGTAGGAAATAAAATCTTCATATTTTCGCTCCAATTAAGGAAGTTCAAATTTAACCAAATATCCAGGATAAATCCAAAACCAGATTGTGAATTGTTACTTTAAAAATAAAACTGATTTACCCATTAAAAACTCTTCTCAATACTTCATCTTTATAGCTACGCCCAATTGGAATAAGTTTGTCTCCAATTTGTACCTGATTTCCATCAAGGGTTTTTATCCTGTCGATCGGAACAATATAGGATCGATGTACACGGATAAAACGATCTGCAGGGAGTGAATCTTCTATTGCTTTGAGTGATTGCAAGACAATAATTCGTTTTTCTTTGGTAAAATAGGAAACGTACTCTTTGAGCCCTTCGATATAAAGGATTTCATCGAGTTTTACTTTGTAAATTTTATGGTCAGCATGCAATAAAATATGATTTGAATCCTTGGTGTTGACTTTTTCACCAAGTGAAGCTGCTTTTTTCAGGTCAATAAAATCAATGGCTTTATTTACTGCTTTGATCAATCTACTTAATGGAAAAGGTTTTACCAAATAATCAATTACATCCAATTGATACCCTTCAAGGGCATATTCTGAATACGCAGTGGTGAAAATAATCGCTGGTTTATTTTGTAATGTTTTTATGAATTCCACGCCAGTCAACTCAGGCATTTGTATATCCAGAAACATGATATCGATCGATTCTTTGCGTAATATTTCCATGGCTTCCAGGGGATTTTTACACATCCCTTTTATTACCAGGTTAGGAATCTTAGACACAAATTCTTCCAGAAGTTTCCGCGCTAATTGTTCATCATCCACAATCAAACAAGTATATTTCATAGTAGAGCTATATTGTTGGTGCGTTTAAAAATAGCTTAATTATCCATGAAAATTTCCAGATCAACGGCAAAAGTATGATCATGGCTTTCGATCTGCAATTTATGTTTATTGGGGTAAAGTAGTTCCAATCTACGCTTGACATTTTCTAAACCGACCCCACCAACCTTATCTTTGGTGTATTCTTCATTTGCAAGGCTGTTTCGGATCGAAAAGGATAAATGACTATTCGTATTTTCCAGCTTGATTTTGATCCAGCCATGTTCTATATCTTCGATTTTACTGTGTTTAAAACTATTTTCTATGAATGGTATAAAAATCATTGGTGCGATCATACATTTGGGATCGGCATTTTCAAAATCGACTTCAATATTGTCCATCTCATCATCCTTTAGTTTTTGAAGATCGATATAATTAAGAATGTAATTGATCTCTTTTTCCAACGGTACCCGATCAGCATTGCAATCGTAAATGATATAACGAAGCATATCCGAAAGCTTCAAAATATTATCCGGCGTTTTCTCCGATTTGATGATGGATAATGAATAAATATTATTCAATGCATTAAATAAAAAATGTGGATTGATCTGTGAACGGAGAAATTTTAACTCGGAATTCAGGTTTTCACCCTTGAGGTCAGCTGCTTCTTTTTCCCTCCTTAGTGCTATTTGCGATGTTTTGAACGCTGTAGATAGAAAATAAATAGCCAGCATTTGTGTGAATATATAATAAATTCTCATCCTTCTAAATGGAAGTGAAAACTCCTTTGGGCCATGTCCCGGCTCGCTTTGAGGTGGATTTCGAGGCATTTCCTGCGGAGGTCCGATCAGTTTAAAAATCTCTGGCAGCACATATTCATAAAAAAGATAGAACCCTATAAAGCATAATAAAACCAAGCCAATATATTTCAGGTATTGTTTTTTTATAAAAAATTTCGGGATCAACAATTCCATGTTGATGTAGGCTATGATCACCTGGGGGACGATCAGAACTGAGCCAATTAGCAAGGCCCGATTTATCTCTTCCCTGCCACTAAACACAAAGACGGACAACGACAAATACCCTCCCCAAAACAGCAGGTGCATGGCCAGAGCATATTTTCCGGTCGATTTATTTGTTTTCATAGGACATGAAAGTAAGAGAATAAACTTTGATGAACAATTATTTTCAATGAATGTCGATTCGAACCCTATAAACGTGATGATCTGTTCAATCTTTATTTTTATTACTATGCAAAAAACAAATCAGGATATGCGCGCTGAGTGGTTACCTTATTGGTAATATGCAGCGAATTTTAATGATCATCCAAAGTCAAATATTTAGAAATACGTTCAGAGATCAATTTCCATGAGCCCCATACTGATCCTCTAGTTTATTGATCTCTTCTGTAGATAATTCTCCTATGTGAATAACCAACCTATAGCGCAATACCATTGGTTTTGTAGTAGATATAGCTACCGGTTGCCTGCCCGGAAAAGCTGGGTTTTGCATACTTCCCTGTTTTCGAATAATCCATGGATCGGGATATACTGGATTGTCAGGATGACACATCATTACAATTCCAGCTTTACTACCGTCTAATGCCAATGACCCGGAAACATCCATCCATGGACCTGCAGAAAGTTGATTAATTATGGGTTGTACTTCTCCATTTTCTGATAAAAAGGTGATATCCTCCGGCATTTTCATTCGAACAGAAAAGCCACTGTACCCTTTCTCATCATCCGATCCACCAATTTTAAGATTTGTCTCCAAAGCCAAAAGTGAAATTTCAAAATCAATCACCCGATAGTTATCAATTTTTGGATGAACGGTTATATTCGTTTTTTCTTGGACAAACGGTTTTTGTTTTCCATTTTCATCAAGCCATGCCGGAGATTCCCACAATGTTTTTGTTTTAAGGATAAGTGCATTATCTTTTGAAGGAGATGCATCCACTTCCCTGACATTCCAGATAAAATCCCTGCATTCCCATGCATCACCAATGTGCTTGTTACCAATGATCACCTGGTGCCAGGTCCAGAAAATCCCGCGATGGTGCAGATGATCCTTTGGAAAATCTTCTGTTAGCTCCATACCGTCCAATCCATAAAGCGGATGGATATAATCTGCTCTTGGATAGACTCCATCCAGTGATTTGGTTTTTTGCTGGTAAAAAAACACCTTTTCACCATTTTCTTTTATCCAGGCTCCTTCGCTAGTTTTCTCAAAAGTTAGATTTTGTGAGATCGCAGTCAGTGTACAGCCTAAGAACATGATGCCAATAAATATACATTTTCCCATGGTGTTGGATTTATCCTTCCGATATTGTTTTATGTAAAAATGAATCAAAAAACCATGGAATTCAAGGACTTTTTATTGGTTTGAATAGACTTTTTTGTGCATTAGTCAGTATTCGCACACGTATTAACCTTGACCTTTAAATAAATACCAAAAGACAAGACTGAAGAGATTACAAACTTAATACGGACAAAACTTTGGAAGCAGCAATCGATGATCATGCAACTGTAAAACTTTCGTATTTTCGCGCCTTGCAAGAACTGAAACTACAATGTGGGTAATCCTTGGGCTGATATCGTCATTTTTTCTAGGCATGTACGATGTCTCTAAGAAATGGTCATTGAACAACAATGCTGTAATCCCGGTTTTGTTTTTTGCGACGGTGAGTGGCATGATGCTGTTTGTCCCGTTCTTGTTCCTTTCTTCTTTTGCACCAAATTTTTCTGAAGCATACAATTGGTTTATTCCTTCACAGACACCGACAGCCCATCTATTATACTTTCTGAAAGCAATCATAGTGGGAACCTCATGGATCCTGGCCTATTTTGCTTTGAAAAATCTACCAATAACCATAGTCTCTCCTATTCGGGCCTCAAGCCCTTTATGGACTCTTATCGGTGCGGTATTGATTTTTAATGAACAATTTACGCTGACGCAATGGGCAGGCATTATCATCACATTAACCTCTTACTATGTTTTTGCACTTGTCGGGAAAAAGGAAGGCATACATTTTCGGAGCAATAAATGGATTTATATGATTGTATTGGCAACTATTATTGGGGCCGGAAGCAGTTTGTATGATAAGTATTTGATCGCTCACTATGACCGATTGGCTGTGCAGGCCTGGTTTTCAGTGTACCTGGTTGTTTTTTATTTGCC
>JAHEMV010000447.1 GCA_024643455.1 Cytophagales bacterium | reverse complement strand
GTTGAATTGCTCCTGAAATTCCGACGGCAATATAAAGGTTTGGGCTAACTTTTACACCAGTCTGACCTACATGTTCGTGATGTGGTCGCCATCCAATATCGGAAACAGGCTTGGAACAACCAGTTGCCGCTCCCAATGCTTTAGCCAAATCTTCTATAATTCCCCAATTTTCCGGTCCTTTAAGGCCTCTACCACCAGAAACTACTATATCTGCCTCATCCAATAGTATTTCTCCTTCTATTTTTTTCTTACCAGTAATCGTTTCCTTTTCTAGACCTTTTACTGCTATTTCGATTTGTTCAATTATAGCAAGATTTTCATCCAGTCTCAAATCGATAATATTCTTTTTAATTATTAATACTTTTTTATTTGTTGAAACTGAAACAGTGGCGAATGCTTTTCCTGTAAAAATACTCTTCTTAACCATAAAACCAGAGGACACATCCGGGAGTGAAACCACATTCGAAACAATTGAAGCTTCTATTTTTCCTGCAACACGACCACCTACATTATCGCTAAAAGATGATTTGGTCATAATGAGAAGACTGATATTTTGGGATTGCATAATTTCTGCCAAAATATCAGCACATGCTCCTATTTGCTGGTCAATATTGTCTGAATCCTTAACAGTAAGAACTTTACTCGCTCCATAGTTTCCTAAACTTTCAAGAATGGATTGGTCATATTTTCCGACAACAACTGCAATTATTTCAGTATCTCCTATTTTTTTTCCAGTTTCGTTGGCATAGGCAATTGCTTCTTTGGATGATTTTTTCAATTCTCCTTCTGACCCTTCAACAAATACTAAAATAGACATATTTATATATGTTTAGTGCAATGATAATTTACAATACTTTTGCTTCGTTTTTTAGCAGGTCGATCAATTCCTCTGCATTGGCAGGATCGACCAATTTTACCGACCCTTTTTCAGGGAGGTTTTCATAAGAAATGTTTTCTGAAACTGCATCGACAGGTACTGGATCTACTACATTCAAAGGCTTGGTTCTTGCTGTCATGATACCACGCATATTCGGTATTTTCCATTCAGCAATAGGTTCCTGACATCCAGCGATAACTGGTAATACTGACTCAATAAATGCTTTCCCTCCTTCAATTTCTTTGGTCAACTTTACTTTTGTACCATCAATTTCAAGGGCCATTACTGGAGAAATGGATGGTATATTTAATAATCCACCAACTATTCCATGAACTACACCGCTATTGTAATCAATGGATTCTCTGCCCATTAATATGAGATCGTAATTATTTTGTTGGATCACATGAGCAATTTGCTTCGCTACAAAAAATGAATCTATCGGAAATGCATTTACCCGAATCGCATCATCAGCACCAATGGCCAAGGCCTTTCTTATCGTGGGTTCCGTATTTTGTTCACCGACATTTAGTACCGTAACTGTTGCCCCAGCAGATTCTTTCAATTCGACTGCTTTGGCCAATGCATAGTCATCATATGGACCAATGATGTATTGGATACCGGTTTCGTTAAATTTTGTATTGTTATCTATAAATGCAATTTTTGATGTGGTATCCGGAACATGCGTAATACAAACTAATATCTTCATTTTTAAATAAATTATGCTATAATTTGCCGGTTGATATATTCGACAAGTTAGTACTTAAATCAAAAAATAAAAATCAATACTCGTAAATGAATACAAGTAGATTAGAGCAACTTTTACAATTTTATAATGAGGATCCAAATGACCCATTTAACCTATATGCTCTCGCTAACGAATACAAATCTACGGATTTGAACAAAGCTCTTGGATATTATGAAAGACTAATTCAATTTCACCCAAATTATATTCCAACTTATTACCATCTGGCACAACTTTATCTTGATATGGGTGACGATGATAAGGCCAAAATAACGTATGAAACAGGGATTGAAAAAGCATCAACGGCAAATGAAAATTTGATGTTGCGCGAACTCAAAAATGCATACAATGAATTTATGATGGATCGATAAATCTGGCAACTGCCTTATTTGGTCCTAATTTACCTGTTCCTCCCATATGATTCATGACTAGAAACCCAGTCGGATGAAGAAATAGCGCTTCCCAGTGAGATTTCTCCGGCTAAGGCCACAGCTCCAATGATTTCTGCCAATTTATTTACTTTCCCTTTTCCGTAGCAATCCATGATTTCCAGGCACTCCTTTTGAGATGGAAGACCTGTTCCCCCACCATACGTAGCGACGATCAGAGATGGAATGGTTAGTGATATATACAAGTTTCCTTCTTTAGTTAGTTCGGTGTACAATATGCCAGCAGAGGATTCTGAGACATTAGCTACATCTTGTCCTGTCGCAATAAACATGGCAGTGATTGCATTGGGTGAATGCGCACCATTATTATTAGCTCCACTCAAAAAGGCTCCAACATTGGCAATATTAGCATGATATTGAAGTTTTTCTGGTTCTACACGGAGATGTTGAACAAGTACATCTCGATCTATTGTTGCTTCAGCAATGACACGCTTCCCCCTACTATGCATCACATTTATTTGAGATGCCTTTTTGTCTGTTGCTAAATTAGATTCGAGATAGAAATTCTTAATATCGTGTTTTTTATAATTGTCGACTATCCAGCTACATGCAGCAAAAGTAGCTCTGCCAACCATGTTTTGTCCAGCTGCATCGCCCGTGCTGTAATTGAAACGTAAATAAGTAAATTTATTAGAGAGATAAGGATCGATATATTGAAGTTTCGCAACGGAAGAAGTTGCTTCTGCTTCTTCTTTTATTTTAATATAATTGTCTTTTACCCAATTCATAAAATCTCTGGATCCTCTAGCATCTTCAAATACAAAAACAGGGGCACGTTGCATGGCATCCGCAACAACGGTAACTTTGGCTCCTCCAGACAAATTCATCACTTTGATTCCGCGATTGTATGATGCCACAAGCGTACCTTCTGATGTTGCCATTGGAACAATAAACTCGCCTTTTGCATGCTCTCCATTAATTTTGATAGGGCCTGCAAAGCCCAAGGGTACTTGAATAACTCCAGTAAAGTTTTCAATATTTCCTGCAGTACAATGTGGATCAAATGAATATTTAAAGAGATGGCTATATTTCCTTTTTGTATATTTCTCTACAAATCTCTGCCGCTTTTCAATAATATTGTCGCTATAATCATCCTCATTTTCCCTTGGAATTCGTACGATATGAGCTGTATCAGCAGCTATAGCGTCCTCTACTTTTAAAACCAATTTACCAAAAGGTTCTACCCGAAAGGCGATATTTATTCTGTGTTTTTCTTCAGACAAATCAAGTTTATCGATTCGTAAATGCAAGATTCTCCTTAATGGAAAATCAATGGGTTTTTTTGCAAGTTCACTGATTTTAACTTCACCTCCATTTTCGATGGATATTGTTACGTCTTTTAAATCTACATGATGATCGTTGATGGTAATTTCTTTTACATTAAGAATTTGAGCATCAGCAAGTCTGTTTTTTAAGGAAAACTGTATACCAGTATCAATGTTGCGGAGACTTCCATTTGTATAAAGTTGTCGAAGAATGAGTTGTGGGACCAACATAATCGTATTATTTTAATGATCAACTATCCTAAATTTAGCCAATAAATTGATAGACTATGGAAAAATTAAAGTTAATTGCTTAATAATTTGTTTGGGCAGTTTATTACACCCAATACAAATAATTATGGTTTAGCATGCAGATTACGATTAGTGACATTATTGGTTATTTGCCTTATTTAAGCATCCCGATTGTAAGTGCTTTGGTTGGATGGATTACAAATATTGTTGCCATTCAGATGACTTTCTATCCCATCAAATATTTTGGTATACGCCCTTTTGGCTGGCAGGGAATTATTCCTTCCAAAGCGAGTAAAATGGCTTCCATAGCTGTTGAATTATGGACTACCAAATTACTTGATATTGGTACACAATTTTCAAAAATTGAACCCGAAATGGTTGCTCACGAAATGGGGCCCGCAATTGACAATCTTTCCCGACAGATTATAGATGAAGTAATGGAAGCTAAACTTTCAAAGATTTGGGAAAAAACACCGCTCTCTATTAAACATAGTGTATACGAAAAAGTAAGTGAAAACCTGCCTTTAATTGTTGAAGAAATGATGAAGGAAGTAAAGGTAAATTTAACTGATATGCTTGACCTCAGATATCTTGCAATCAGTTCGTTGACAAAAAATAAGACATTACTTAATCAAATGTTTTTGAAGTGTGGTGAAAAGGAATTTAAGTTCATTAAGCAATCAGGGCTATATTTTGGATTTCTATTTGGACTAATCCAAATGATCATATGGTATTTCTTTCCACTTTGGTGGATTTTACCATTGTTTGGCGTATTGGTAGGATACATCACAAATTATTTAGCGCTAAAACTCATCTTTAGGCCATTGAATCCTATTCATATTGGCAAATTAACTATTCAAGGCATGTTTATTCGACGACAAGTTGAGGTCGCTACAGAATATGCCAATATCGTTGCTTCTCACATTCTTACAATTGAAAATATTTTTGAATATATTATTCGGGGGCCGGGATCAGAAAAGTTAAAAAAAATAGTACAATCGCAGATTGAACATACTATTGATGAAACTGCCGGTTTAATCAAGTCA
>JAHEMV010000446.1 GCA_024643455.1 Cytophagales bacterium | reverse complement strand
CGGTTTCCATCAATAATATCAGGATTTGACCTTTCTTTTTTAGTCATGGATTTGATAATCGCCTCGATGGGTTTGAACGATTCATCATCCACATCCAGCCCTTTCATGGCTTTGTTCATGCCTGGAATCATACCAATCAGATCCTTTATGTTACCCATCTTTTTGATTTGTTCCAACTGGGAAAGAAAGTCATCAAAATTGAATTGGTTCTTTCGTATTTTCTTGTTGAGGCGCATAGCCTCCTCTTCGTCGAAATTTTGCTGGGCTCGCTCTACCAATGAAATCACATCACCCATGCCCAAAATTCGCTGGGCCATACGATCCGGATGGAACACATCGATTGCATCCATCTTTTCACCAGTACTGATAAATTTTATTGGTTTTTCGACAACATTTCGAACGGAAAGAGCCGCACCGCCTCGTGAGTCACCATCGAGTTTGGTGAGTACTACGCCATCAAAATTAAGCCGTTCATTAAATACTTTGGCAGTATTTACGGCATCCTGACCAGTCATGGAATCTACAACAAAAAGTGTTTCCGTTGGATTAAGGGCACTTTTTAAAGCTGCAATTTCATTCATCATTTCCTCATCGATAGCCAGACGACCGGCAGTATCGACGATCAATATTTTCTTGCCTTTGGCTTTAGCATGCGCTATGGCATTTTTGGCAATTTTAACTGCATCTTTGTTTTCTGGCTCAGCGTAAACTTCCACACCGATTTGTTCTCCAAGCACCTTCAGCTGATCAATTGCCGCAGGACGGTAGATATCACATGCCGCTAACAAAACCTGCCGGCCTTGTTTTTTGAGCATATTGGCTAGCTTACCTGTAAAAGTTGTCTTTCCAGAACCCTGAAGACCGGAGATCAATACAACAGCAGGATCACCTTTTACATTGATATCTGCCTTTGTGCCTCCCATAAGTTCAGCAAGCTTTTCTTGCGTGATCTTCACCAAAAGCTGACCCGGAGATACAGATATAAGTACATCCCTTCCTATGGCTTCGTCTTTGATTTTATCCGTGACCTCTTTGGCGACTTTGTAGTTTACATCCGCATCGATCAATGCCTTTCGGATTTCCTTCACCGTTTTGGCAACGTTAATCTCGGTAATACTTCCCTGTCCTTTGAGGGTTTTAAATGCCTGGTCTAGTTTGGTACTTAAATTATCGAACATACAGTTAAAATTTTTTGCAAAAATAATAGAAATAAATTTATAGGGCAGTTTAATCTCCCCAGTTAGACCAATTTTGATTAACTTAATTTTAGTTCAGAAAAAATAAAAAGCTGAAATCGATCAAAAAAGTGTCCGGTTATGATACGCTATTTTAACAAAAACCCAGTTGAATCCAAGTTATAAGCGATGGCATATGTTTTGATTAAAGGGCAAATGAATAACAAATACTATTATGAGAAAGAACTTTTTTACTCCTACCCTAATCATTGCTTTCATGATGATTTCCATTTTTACTTTTGCAGATGATAAAATTGAAAAAAAATATAATCTGGATGATTTCACCAGTATTTATTTGAAAGGTCCCTATGAAGTACATCTTCGTCAAACTAATCAATGCGGCCTGACTGTATTAGCGAAAGAATCCTATTTTGAAAAATTAGACGTTTCATCAAATGGAGGTGAATTGAGCATAGAGTTGGATGGGAAAAACTTTAAAAATACCAAATCGATAGAAGTTTATATCAATTTCAAAGACCTGGAAAAGCTCGAGATCGAAGGTGCAGTTGATCTGGTTTGTGAAAACCAAATTAAATCGAACAATCTCAAACTGGAATTTGAAGGAGCCGGTAATGTGGAACTCAACATCAAAGTCAGTAAACTTATCGCAGAGATTGCCGGAGTTGGAAATTTTGAGATAGAAGGAGAAACAGATTATCATAAGGTTGAGTTCTCCGGAATAGGAAATTATGAAGCCCAGGATTTATTGAGCAAATACACCATCGTGGAATCCAATGGTATCGGGAGTGTAAAAGTTTATGCCAGCAATAAATTCAAAGGAGAAGCCAATGGCATTGGATCAGTAGAATACTTTGGTGATCCAGATGATGTATCAGTAGAAGCTACTGGCCTCGGTAGTGTGAGCCGACATTGAGTTGGATTATTGATTTATATTACCTTCTGAATGATTATTTATTTTCAACCCATTGAATGGATTGTTCTAGCAAACGACGGTAGTTTGGATTTTCGTACGCGTAATGATCATGGCCTAATTGAATATAGATGATTCGTGACCTGCCATAATTGTTTGTCCATCCAATAATTTCTCCACTTTCCGGATGATTGGTTGTGAGCAACGGACTAACTTCAGGTAAAACCTTAAAATTTCCATAGACTTCGTCATGGATGACAAAATCATCAATACCTTCTGTGACTGGATGCATTTTATTGACAACTTTCACTGGCATATCGATATCATGCCTATAAGTTGAGCTATCGTGATTTACGCTAGTTAGAATATATTTACCTCCTATTATTTTTTCAAATTCATCCCAATCCTGGTAACTAACCAATGAATGATGTAAAAACACAATCCCTTTCCCCTTTTTTAATACGTTTATAAAATCCAGTTTTTGTTCATCGCTTATATCCTGAACCATATCGTAGAAAAGCAAAACATCAAAAGCATCTATATAATCGGAAGCATAAAATTGCTTAGCTACAGGTTGGATAACCTCTTTATATTCAACATCGGGCATATCATCAAACATATCGAAGAATGCCTCTCTTTCGAAATCATGCCCGCCCGTAACGATCAAAACACGATGTGCTTTCTGCGCTATAGAAAAACTGGTAGAACATAAAATGAATCCCAAAATAAAAATTATAGTAGAAAACCTATTCAACGATTTAATTAGCATTTTATATTTCAATTTAAATTAAGGAAAGAAACTTGTTCCCGATATGTATATTTCAGAGACAATCTAAAGAATTTTTTCTAAAAAATACCTTGCAATCCATAGATAGCTTTGGCTTCAATATCTACTTATAAGCCTTATTTTTAGAAAAGACAATTAATTATTGTCCGTTCCATGATTTCAACTCCTCCGGGCAGGTGTATTGTGGGCTTTTTATTAATTCGTGATCCGTGAGCGTGAGTAAAAATGCCTTCAGGGCGGCTTTTTCGGTGGCATCTAGTTGCACCCCTTTTTGACGAACATTTTTCATCAATGGGTGCACATAGTCAGAATAGACCAATCCTTCAGAATAAAAATCGATGACTTCATCCAGCGTTTTAAACCTACCATCGTGCATGTATGGTGCGGTCAATTCAATGTTAATCAGCGATGGTGCTCGATATGCCCCAACATCCATTGGGTCTCCGGAAACGGCATGACGATCACGGTCTCCGGGATCAAAAGTCACATCCTTGGCATTATTAAAATACTCATTGGTGGTCATCAGTACTGATCCTCCATGACAGTGAAAACAGTCCGCATCTTCTGAAAAGAATAAATCATGCCCCAGTTTTTCCTGTACCGTTAATTCTGCTTCTTGTCTTAAGTATTTATGGAATTTCGAATTTTGAGAAACGATAGAACGCACAAATTGTGCTATGGCCTTGCTTATTCGATCATAGGTCACCTCCTCCGTTCCAAATGCTTCCTTGAATTTTGTCTTGTACATTGGAATCGCTTCAATAGCTGCTACACTTTTTTCTACGGTACTGTTCATCTCATGCGGGGCGGTTATAGCCATCCAAACAAGAGATTCAATGTTCTTAAAATTGAATTGTTCTTCTGCCGGCACATTGACTTCTGCATTTCCCTTATATTCATTTGACTCATTGACGAATCCATTCCAAAGGTAGCCATTGCTGTTGTACACCTCATTTACGATGGGCAGCATAAAATTTGGTGTAGGCTCGCCCTCTGGAAAGGCTTCTGTAGGCAAACCAAATGTTTTTCCCCCGATATATTTTGGATTATCAATACCAACTTCAAAGCCATGTTCCTGAATGTGGCATGTAGCGCAACTCATCAGTTGATCTTTTGATGTGTTTCCCGAGAGTCTACCGTCGTAAAAGAGGTATCTGCCCAGTTCTACTCCTTCTAATGTCATAGGATTGTCCGCAGGAATATTAAGGTTTTTAGGAAAATATTCCGCTTCAGGAATGATATAAGGTGTTGTTTTAAATGTGGAGGTTGTTGGCAAATCCTCACTATTGTCCGTACTGCACGACCATATAATCAATAAAATCAACGCTGGTAAGGCAATTCCGAATGTGATCAATCTTTTCATAACGCCCTCACAATTTAAAAACCAAAACTAATAATTTCAAACTATACATTGGTGATCTTAATTACCTTATTATCCTTAATCCTGAAGCACATCAACAATATTACTTTGCGTAAATACACGCATACCATTTTCGACTCCCATCTGCATGGCCTCCTGATTTTGCATGATCTTGCCACCAATCACATTAAAATCAAATACATTAGGTTGATCCCACCATTTTTCTACGTTCATCCTGACAGATATGGATTTCGTTTCCTTATCCTTTACTTGAAATGAAGCAGGCAATGTTGTTTCGAACCAATTCTGAACAAAGCCGATTATATTATTGTCAGCATCTCGTTCCTGACCTACGCCCAAATGAAAGTTGAACGGTT
>JAHEMV010000445.1 GCA_024643455.1 Cytophagales bacterium | reverse complement strand
TTATGGAATCCACTTTATGTTTTTGAAGTTTGGTTTCCGCTTTTCCAGGAATGCATTTCTACCTTCTTTTGCTTCTTCAGTCATATACGCCAGGCGTGTTGCTTCACCAGCAAAAACTTGCTGTCCAACCATACCATCGTCTGTAGCGTTGAAAGCAAACTTCAGCATTTTAATGGATGTGGGTGATTTGGCTAGAATTTCCTGTGCCCATTCATAGGCTGTATCTTCCAGTTTATCATGAGGAATTACCGCATTGACCATACCCATTTCATAAGCATCTTTTGCAGAATAATTTCTCCCTAAAAAGAAAATCTCCCTGGCTCTTTTTTGCCCCACCATTTTAGCCAGATAAGCGGAGCCATAACCACCATCAAAACTCGTGACATCGGCATCGGTTTGTTTAAAAATAGCGTGTTCTTCACTAGCAAGTGTGAGATCACAAATCGTATGCAAACTGTGTCCTCCACCTACGGCCCACCCAGGTACAACAGCAATTACAACTTTTGGCATAAATCGGATCAGTCGCTGTACTTCCAGGATATTTAGCCTTGGCATACCGTCATCATCTACATATCCCTGGTGTCCGCGTGACTTTTGGTCTCCACCACTACAAAATGAATATACACCATCTTTTGGGGAAGGGCCTTCACCAGAAAGAAGGACAACACCAATGGAGGTATCTTCTCGTGCGTCTAAAAATGCTTCAAATAATTCATTGACCGTTTTAGGTCGAAACGCGTTACGCACTTCCGGCCTGTTAAATGCGATGCGGGCTACACCGTCACACTTTTTGTACGTGATATCCTGATATTCCTTTACTGTCTTCCAATTAATTGTATTCATTTATAAAGGGTTTTATGTTTTTCAGTTCCAAAAGTAAACATTTTAGTCCATCACTTTTTGTGTTGAATAAAAAACTAGTGTTTACCTGAGCAATGAATTCGTTTTTTTGCGAAGTGTGAAGAAGGCATCCCTATACCTACATTTTCATGGTATCCATCATTAATTTTGTGAAGGCATTTGCGCCCAGTTGCAGGTAATTTCTTTTATTATCTGCTAGATGTGCGATGAGGATTCTGCTGGTGATGGGCTCAATAACCTTACCTTTGTTTTTAATTTTCAGTTCTAAGTATTTATCGTCAATATGCCAAAAGGAAGTTTCTTCCGTATTTAAAAAATAGTTAAAAAACCATCTTAATTCCTTTTGGTTCCGGGATTGATTTTTATCAAGGGTATTTAATTTTTTGCCCATAAGAGTGATTATTTCCCGGGCACTTACCGTTTTTAATTCATTAATTTTTTCTGATACCTTATGTTCTGGTGAACTAACAATCAGGTGAATCTGATCGGAAATGATTACAAATCCATATAATTGTAAATTTATATTTTCGATACAAAAAATAATCGATTTGATGAATTGATCACAAAATTCACGGTGGTCAAAAATGCCATATGGAACTTCAGTCTTTGAAAATCCTCTGGCTACTTTTATGGTGACAAAATTCAATACTTGTGTGTGTGTTGATTCACTAGGCTCTAACATCCTGTATCTCAGTTTAACTAAACAATCAGATTTACTAACTTTTAATTGATTGTCTTCGAATGATACTTTTTGGAACTGTTTAAATCAAAAAAATACTCCGTACCCTCAAAATTCCTGAAAAGTATTCTTAATGAAAAGATAGACAAGAGGTAACCCTGAACTACTATCTTTTTCAGTAATATGTTCAAATCACGTTTTCAATACTTTTGAAATTACCTGAAATTAGGGCTACATTTAATACAATGAATATGCAATCGAACACTCATCCAAAACGATTCAAGCAGATTAATAAGGTAACTAATCAAACTATTTGATATGACAACATTTGAACTTGATAAATTCATTAATGCTTTATACCAGGAATTGGAACAAGAGGTTCTAAGTTTTAAAAATAGCCCTGAAGATTGGAATATTTCGAAAGGTAATGTAGCCATGTGTATTATCACTGATGAAGGAAAAGTCTATGGTAAACTTTTTGGTTCGGATAAACTGAAACAACGTGGGTTTTATAATATCGCATGGAAAAAAGCAAGCCAGGTGTGGATTACTGGGCATAAAACCGGTGATTATGAAAAAATTGTATTCGGTGGAACGATGGATCCAGAAGATTCCCCGATAGAACTACCAGACTTAATTGGTTGGGTTGGCGGTCAACCCATTCAAGTTGATGAAGAAACTAGGCTTTCTATAGGTTTTAGTGGGTTTAGAGGATTCAATGATATTGGAATTGTAGAACGTGCGGTAAAGAAAATCCTGAAGAAATAAATAAAGGAAAAAGTATAACTGTAAACTTCATGAAGGCTTTTTATACCATTTTACTTTGTATGATCCTCATGACTTCTTGCGAAAAAAATGGTTATCAAGGTTTCCCATATTCAGATTCAATTTATCCTGGTGTTCCGCAAACAATCCCAGGCAAAATACAATGTGAATACTATGATAAGGGTGGTGAAGGAATTGCATTTCATGACATGGACAGTCTAAATCATGGTAGCGGAAACCTCAACAAAGGAACAGACTATCTCAATACATTCAGAATCCATGAAGCGGTCGATATTTCCTTTACCAAGTTTCATGATGCTATAGACAATTCTGCTTATAATATTGTAGAACCTGATGAGGATCAATTGTATGTCGGTTGGACTGAACCTGGAGAATGGACAAAATATAGTGTTGATGTATTAAAAACAGGGATTTACCAGGTTGGAATTATGTACACTGCAAATACTGATAGCCAAGTATCCCTTTCAATAAATGATAAAAATGTAACTGGTCCAATCGATATTTTATCCACTTTTGATGTTGAAGATACTGTGGGTTGGAGGCAATGGCATCACTGGAATTATATGAATAATATCGCTGAATTGGAACTAATAGAAGGTGTACAAACCCTGACTTTACACACGGTGACAAAAGGCCAGATGAATTATGATTTTTTAGAGTTTACGCTTAATAAAAATAATAATTAACAATTTTTATATGCTTTACTTCGCTGTGTTTTTATTTTATTTTAGGATCATAAAATTCCACAAACATGAATAAAAGGAATAGATTAAGTGTGTGTGTGTTATTCATCAGTACCTTCGCGTATATTGTTTTAAACACCAATCCATCATATTGTCAAACAAGTACCAGGAACGACGATCCAATTAAATCGTCATTGAATGCGTATTCATTTAGCGACTTGTTATCAGTACGAGAACAAAGAGACAATCAACCTGTATACACTTTATTTAATCTCCTGGATTGGTGTGCCTCTCAAAATATCAAAGCCATTGATCCGACAGGATATTTCTTTCCAGGCTACCCTGAAGTTCCTTCGGATGAATATATCAATAGATTCAAAAATAGAGCCGCGGCGTTGGGTATCGAAATCAGTGGTACTGGTATACGAAATAATTTTGCTTCTCCAGATCCTGCCGTACGGGCTGAAGGTGTGGAGCTAGCTAAAAAGTGGATTGTGGTAGCATCAAAATTGGGTGCGCCAGTGATTCGATTATTTGCAGGAGAAATTCCAAATGGATATGAAGATCGATGGGATGAAGTAGCCGGATGGATGATCGACTGTTATAAAGAATGTGCCATTTACGGAGAAAAATATAATGTGAAAATTGGCATTCAAAACCATGGAGATATGTTGCAAACAGCGGATCAATGCCTAAAAGTACTCAAAGCTGTAGATTCGGATTGGGTTGGATTGATCGTAGATACGGGTAATTTTAAAACGGAAGATCCATACCTGGATATTGAGGCTGTAACCCCTTATGCTGTAAACTGGCAGGTAAAAGAAAGCGTGTTTGGAATGGAAAGTTCGGTAAGAACGGATTTTGAAAGATTAGTAAAAATATTGAAAAAACAGGGATACAAGGGCTATTTGCCTGTTGAGACGCTTTTAGTAAAAGGCAAATCTTACGATCCTTTTGCCCAAGTTTTGCAGATGTTGGCGGAACTACAAAATGTTATTGACAAGGAGTATCAATAGCATTTATTCTTAATTAGGAATATCAATTCTCCCAGATCAATGTTTCATCAGTGGCGTTTTTATAAAAATTTTCGCCATTACACATCATGTTACCGGCAATACCTCCCAAGCCACATATTGAATTACAGTCACTGCCAAACACAGCCGACATCATATCCGCTCCACAATCGCCCGGATTGAAAACATAAACATCTTTTCCCTGAAACGAGTACCGATATACACTTTTGCCAGTCTCACAAGCCGCTGAACTGTTTTTATATTCACTGATTTTTTGTTTGATACATTCCGGAGTGTCTTTGTTCAGTTCGGTTTTCTGACAACACGTAAATAAAAACACTACACTTGCGATAAAAATGCTTATTTTTTTCATGGACTAAACGTTACAATTAAAATACCATCAAATTCCTATTCTGTATCCTTAAAGGTCGATTGTCAAAATTATCTTTCCGTATAATGTAGACACTAATGGGTTTTGATTCGTTGGAATTTAAAATCTATTCTTGTCATACTTGCTCTAACTTATTTTTAAAAAAATAATCGCGTTGTCCTTTTATAGCAATTTCTTTTTGGCAAAATTTATATCGGAAATTGCCTCCTTAGCTCAGTTGA
>JAHEMV010000444.1 GCA_024643455.1 Cytophagales bacterium | reverse complement strand
ATGATAATCACACCAGTTCCTTATATAAGATTATATCAGTAAAATACACTTATTGTGTGAAATGGCTATAAAAAGGGATTCAATAATTTAATTGTTTCATTTTGTATAAAGAATCCCCATAGTCTTAAGTGTAAATGCTGAATCCTTTTCAGGCCACGACCTTACAATTTCCAAATTATTTGTATTTTGCCATAATGAAAAAACTGTGGTCTTCAAAAATGCTTGTCATTGCCCTGCTTCTGGCCTTTTCAGGGGCATTGGTCTGGCTTGTGCTTCCGGAAGAAGAGATCGATTATAACACCCAGGTAAAGCCAATCATCAATGCCCATTGTATCTCCTGTCATGGTGGTGTGAAAAAAAATGGAGGCTTTAGTATGTTATTTGAAAATGAAGCGAAAGGGAAAACGGATTCGGATGTTCCAGCCATACTACCGGGACATGCAGATCAAAGCGAAATGATCAGACGACTGCAAAGCCACGATCCGGAAGAACGCATGCCCTATGAAAAAGCTCCGCTTAGTAATGATGAAATCGATATTTTGAAAAAATGGATTGGCCAGGGTGCGAAATGGGATACGCACTGGGCGTATCTGCCAGTAGAAAAAGTTGATCCGAGTGAAGAGCCGAGCGCGGGAAACGAATTTAATTCATGGAAAAAGAATGAAATCGATTATTTTATTTATAACAAGGGCAAAGGACAAAAGCTCACGTTTAGTAAGCCGGCAACTTTGCCAAAGTTAGCCAGAAGGCTATCTCTTGATCTGATTGGTCTTCCTCCTCCGACCGAATTGTATAAAAAATTGGCTCAAAATCCATCAAAAGAAGGATGGGAT
The DNA here is from genome assembly GCA_024643455.1 of Cytophagales bacterium. Lineage (GTDB taxonomy): Bacteria > Bacteroidota > Bacteroidia > Cytophagales > Cyclobacteriaceae > JAAUQL01. Next base: position 3,810 of record JAHEMV010000444.1, on the reverse strand, counting down.
GAGTATATCACAGGTTTGTTGTCATCTCCTCATTACGGTGAAAAGTGGGCTGGAATGTGGATGGATTTGGCACGCTATTCCGATACCAAAGGGTATGAACGCGACGATTCGCGTACAATATGGAAATACCGCGATTGGCTGATTCATGCTTTTAACGAAGACAAACCCTATGATCAGTTTCTAATCGAACAACTTGCCGGGGACCTTTTGCCCGACCCAAGCGATGACCAATTGATCGCTACTGCCTTTCATCGCAATACCATGACTAATGATGAAGGAGGTACAGACAATGAGGAATTTCGGGTTGCTGCAGTCCTTGATCGTGTAAATACTACCTGGGAAGTAATCATGGGAACAACCTTTTCCTGTGTTCAATGCCACAGTCATCCTTATGATCCTTTCAAGCACGAAGATTATTATAAATTCATGGCTTTTTTCAACAATTCCAGGGATGAAGATACGTATGATGATTATCCGGTGCTGAGGCTTTTTGAAGGACAGGATAGCATCAGGATGGCCGAGCTTAAAACCTGGCTTTCACAAAATGCAGCTAAGGCTGAGGAAGAAGAAATATCCAGGTTTGTTAAAACGTGGCAGCCCAGCATCAATTCGCTTACCAGCACTGATTTTGTAAATAGTGAACTGTCCGATACTAAATGGCTGGTATTCCGAAATAACGGATCGAGTAGGTTGAAACACGTTGACCTCAATGGAAAAAACGTACTTATTTATCGATATAGAAGTTTTTTACCTGGTGGAGTATGGAAAATTCACTTGGATAGCATCAATGGGTTTTTACTAAAAGAAATCAAGGTAAAAGATACCAACGGAAGATGGAAAATAGACGAATTCACATTTCAAAATGGTACTGAGGTCCATGACTTGTACCTGACTTATTACAATCCCAATCTCGATAACCCGGCTTCCAATGGGTTGATGTTTGACTGGTTTCACTTTACTGAACAATTTCCCGGAAATGGAAATGCTGGCTATCAGGAAGCCAAAGATAATTTTTGGAAACTATTGAATGTCTCTACCCTTCAGACACCAATAATGCTCGAAAATCCATCAGATATGTCACGCGAAACACGTGTTTTCGAACGAGGCAACTGGATGGCAGGAACCGAACGGGTAAATCCAGGTGTGCCAGCCGTAATGAATCCATTTCCTGAAGGAATGGAAACCAACCGGATTGGATTGGCAAAGTGGATAGTAGATCAACGTAATCCGCTGACGGCAAGGACTTATGTAAATCGGATTTGGGAACAATTGTTTGGTCATGGCATAGTAGAAACACTGGAAGATTTTGGATCCCAGGGAATACTTCCAACACACCAGGCCTTGCTTGACCATTTATCATGGAAATTCATGCATGATTTTCACTGGAGTACTAAGGCATTGATTAACTATATCGTTACTTCGGCTACATATCAGCAATCTTCTTTTTGCAATCCTGAAGATTTACAAAAAGATCCACAAAACAGGTATTACGCAAGAGGACCAAGGATTCGACTTACAGCAGAACAAATCAGGGACCAGGCATTGGTTGCTAGTGGTTTATTTAGTCCTAAAATGTATGGACCAAGCGTGATGCCTTATCAACCTGAACGAATATGGAATTCACCCTATAACGGACTTAAGTGGGTAAAAAGTGATGGAGAAAATCAGTACAGACGAGCGATGTATACCTACTGGAAACGAACCAGTCCTTATCCATCGATGGTTTTATTTGATGTAATGGCACGCGAAGTGTGCTCAGCAAGACGCATCAGCACCAACACCCCTCTTCAGGCGTTGGTGACCTTAAATGATAGTGTGTATGTCGAAGCATCCATGCATTTTGCGCTTCGCATGGCAGAAGAGGGAGGGGGAAAAGTCTCTGATCAGATCCGATATGGGTATCGGCTTTTGATGTATGAGGATATCCCTGAAGAGAAACTACAGATCCTGTTGAGGTTGTATGAAAATATTTCTAAAGAGCCGTTGATGAAAAATGTATCGAACAAACCGGACCAGTCGCCTGATGAAAAGCATCTCCAATCCATGTATATTTTGGCAAATACCATGATGAATATGGACGAATTTATTATGAAAAATTAAGTGCCTATGACCTTTGACGGTGAAAAATTAAGAAAACTGGAAGAGCAAACCAGGAGACATTTTATCAAAAAGTGTTCTCTTGGGATCGGTGGATTGGCTTTTTCAACGCTTTTGGCAGGGTGCAATCAAAATCCGGGATTAATAAATCAACCTTTTGCCTCTGGAAATTCATTAGCTCCCCGGGCACCGCATTTTCCACCTAAAGTGAAAAATGTGATTTATATCCATATGGCAGGGGCGCCTTCACAGTTGGAATTATTTGATTATAAACCCGACCTTGAGAAACTCAATGGACAGGAATGCCCGGCTTCGTTGCTGGAAGGAAAACGTTTTGCTTTTATCCGTGGAGTTCCCAAAATGCTGGGACCACAGGCAAAATTCAAACAATGTGGTGACAGCGGTGCATGGATTTCGAATTATTTACCACACTTATCCACCATAGCTGATGAACTCACATTTTTAAAAGCAGTTCAGACCGATCAGTTCAATCACGCTCCCGCTCAGCTCTTGATGCACACCGGGACTCCGAGGCTTGGTAGGCCAAGCATGGGTTCCTGGGTTACCTATGGATTGGGAACGGAAAATTCCAATCTACCTGGATTTGTAGTGCTTACTTCAGGAGGTAATAATCCTGATGCTGGGAAAAGTGTATGGGGCAGTGGATTTCTTCCATCAGTTTATCAGGGAGTACAATGCCGTTCAGATGGAGAACCAGTGCTTTTTATTAACAATCCTGAACACATTGGTCATGATCAGCGCGAGGCCTCAATTGAAGCGCTAGGTGAAATCAATAAACTGACTTATGATGAGTTCAATGATCCGGAAATATTGACAAGGATATCACAATATGAGCTTGCTTTTAAGATGCAATCCACTGTGCCGGAAGTTATGAACATTGGTGATGAATCTCAGGCTGTCCATGATATGTATGGCAGCAATCCTAACAAATCCATTTTTGCAAACAATGCATTACTGGCAAGGAAATTAGTCGAAAGGGGCGTGCGTTTTGTTCAATTATTTGATTGGGGATGGGATACCCATGGTACGTCCGAAAGCGGATCCATCGATATAGGTTTGGTGAATAAATGCCGTCAAACCGATAAAGCGGTAACCGCCCTGATATTGGACCTGAAGCAGAGAGGTTTGCTGGATGAGACCCTTGTTATTTGGGGTGGTGAGTTTGGACGCACACCTATGCAGGAAAACAGGGAAGGGAAGACCAATTCCTTTAAAGGAAGAGACCATCATGCTGAAGCATTTACCATGTGGATGGCAGGGGGCGGGTTAAAAAAAGGCTTTAGTTATGGCGAAACAGATGAGATTGGATATAGCAGCATCAATGGAAAAGTAACACCGCATGATGTACAGGCAACGATTCTGCACCTCCTGGGGTTTGACCATGAACAAATGACGTATGCTTTCCAGGGCAGGCAGTTCAGGTTGACAGATGTGCATGGGCACGTGATCAAGGATATCCTGGCTTAACATGAAGAAATGACTTTAATTTATGCAGTACACAGTATTTTTATGATAGAAAATTATTTTTTGAAATGAACCTGTACGACTATTTAGGAAAATTTCATCCCCTAGCAGTACATCTTCCTGTCGGGATTCTGGCAGTTTTTATCTTGCTGGGAATATTCATTCCTAAGAAACAACTCCTTGATGGATATGTCATCATTCGACTTCTATTGCTGGTGAGTGCATTGT
>JAHEMV010000039.1 GCA_024643455.1 Cytophagales bacterium | reverse complement strand
GCAAAAGTACCTTTGGCAAATGCGTTCGCATATTAAAACCAGGAGGAGCTTATATCTCTTCAGAATTGGGCCCGTGGATTCAAAATATATACTATTCACTCATTACGCTCATATTTGGAAGTGTGCCTTTTATGCAGAGACGACAAGTGAAATTTCCATATCCACCTGATATACCGCGTACAATACGTTTGATCAAGCAACTCACTGAAGAGGGAAAGTTTAAGCCAATTATAGAAAAAACTTACCCTTTGGACAAAATTGCTGAGGCTTATGATTATGTACGCAAAGGACTAAAAACCGGTAATGTTGTTATTGTTATAAAATCGTGACCATGAAGGCAATTATCTATCGAAACTATGGATCTCCTGATAATTTGCATTTAGAAGAAGTCAAAATACCATCTCCAAAAGAAGATGAAGTTTTGATTAAAATTTACGCTGCCTCTATTAACTCCTGGGATTGGGATTTACTAACCGGTAAACCGTATTTGTATCGTTTACTATTTGGAATATTAAGGCCTAAACGGAATATTATTGGTGCTGATATCGCCGGAATAGTGGAAGCAGTAGGAGAGAAAGTGACAAAATTTAAAACTGGCGATGCAGTATTTGGAGATTTGTCAGGCGGCAATTGGGGAGGCTTCGCCGAGTACGCTTGTGCTCGAGAAAATGAGCTCGTCTTGAAGTCTTCATCGATGAGTTTCGCGCAAGCCGCAGCGCTACCTCAAGCAGGGGTACTTGCCTTACAAGCCATCCGACACAAAGCAAATTTAACAAAAGGTCATAAAGTATTGATCAATGGTGCAGGTGGAGGTGTGGGTACTTTAGCTATCCAGATGCTCAAAACGTATGGAGTTGAGATAACGGGTGTCGACTCTGTTGAAAAATTAGAAATGTTACGATCACTTGGGGTTGATAAGGTAATAGATTATGCGAAAGAAGATTACACAAAAAATGGTAAGCAATATGATTTGATCATTGATGTGGTTGCAAATCGTTCGTTTTTTGATTATAAAAAAACATTAAAGGAAGCGGGAGTATTTGTGGTGGTCGGAGGTTCCATCCCAAGAATTTTGCAAGTCGCTTTTTTGGGGTCATGGATTTTAGGCAATTCTAAAAAGAAAATGGGCCTTTTAATACATAAACCGAATGTTGAGGATTTGAATAAATTGAATGAATTATTTGAAGCAGGTATTATGAACCCTGTTTTTGACAGGCGATATTCACTTCATGAAGTTCCCGAGGCTTTTCGTTATTTTGGAACAGGCCAAATCAAAGGGAAAATAGTTATTGAGATAGCATAAATAGTTGCTCAAGTGAATTGAATAGTTTAAATGGAAACTAAAGCAATTCCTGATCCTTGAGTGTTCTCTTGATTTGCTCGTGGTAATTCCAAAATTTAGTTTCTATTTCACTATAGATTTTCTTGAATTCCGGCACGTTTTTTATGTTTTCCATTATGGGATCCATTTGATAAAAAAGTAAAATCCAGTAATGATAATGTTCTTCTTGTGCGAATAACTTAAAATGTTCAATGGCATTTTTAGTATCTCCTTGATATGCATACAGTAAAGCTAAGTTTGCCTGTTTATAAATGGATTGATCGTTTTCAGCATAATTCTGATAATCCTCAACATATTTTTCTCCTTCCTTTACGTGGCCCGTCTTTGTAAACGCCATACCAATTTTTAAATTTTCAACCCGATAAACATCCAGGTTTAACGCTTCACGTATTTCAGTAAATTTTTTATAATAATGATATGCATCTTCATAATCTCTCGAATAATAGCATATTTTACCAACCTCTTGCATGATGTCAATTCTGGTGGAATCCTTACTGAAGGCCTCTAGTAAAAGTTTCTTGGTTTGAGAAAGATCCTTGTTTTTGGCGTAAAGAATAAATGCCTTTACATAGGCTGAATATAAATTTTCAGGATAAAATTGTAAGGATGTGTTTATATATTGTTCGGCTTCGTCAACAAAACCTGATTGGATAAAGGCATTGCTGATATGCAAATAAATAAAACTTGTAGTTACAGAATCATATGAAGCGTAATCAATGTTAATCCCCTTGAGTGCATATTCAAGGTATTTTTCGGTATCAGGGAGATAATTGGCATATATTTCTACCAGAAAAGCTATAGCAAGATCATAATTTGGATTGTATTCCAACGCTTTTTCAAAAAACGAAACGGCTAATTTGTATTCTCCACTATTCATGTAAAAAAGCGCTTTAGCAATCAGACTTTGTGGTAATTGCTCATCATAGAGCAAAGCTTTGTCTGCGTAATGATTGATCTGACTGGTATATTTTTTTTCTGCCTTAAATTCATCCAAATAATAGTAGGAAATGGCCAGTGCGGCATACGCCCTGGCAAATTGCCCGTCAAGCTCGATTGCCTTATTAAAATAGTTTATCGCTCCTTCTATATTTTCAGGAATCCGTGTGGTGAGCAAATCAATTCCTTTTAAAAAATTATCATAGGCAACCAGATTATCGGTTGGAACTTTATTGATTTGCTCAATAACTTCGGGACTGATGATGACTTCTATAGCATTGGCAATTTTTTTTGCAACTTCTTGTTGCAATTCAAATATGTCTTTTGTTTCCCTGTTGTATTGTTCCCCCCAAAGGTGTTTGTCAGTATTCGCTTCAATTAATTGAATGTTGAGCATTATTTGATCTCCAATCTTTTGTCCACTGCCTTCAATAAGATAGTTCACATTTAATTCCCTGGCGATATCGCCAATTGCCTTAGGATTATTTCTATATTTTTCGACAGAGGTTCTGCTGATTACTCTTAAATCTTTTATTTTTTGAAGGTTATTCAAAGTGGATTCCATCAAACCATTAATGATATAAACATTACTAGAATCATTGCTATCGTTGATAAAAGGTAAAACGGCTATAGACTTTTTAGCAATTTTTTGATCTATAGAAGCCTTCTGATTTGTAAAGTTTTTAAGCAGGTCTGAAGTCATTAAAAAATAGCCTAATATAAAAACTGTTACCGGAAGCAGTATCCAGATGATTCCTACTTTTCTACCTTCTTTTCTGACAGCGGTTTTATTGGATTGTGTGTCACTTTTTACTTTCCCAGAAATTGATTTTATCTCAGGCACGATCAGTCCGGGATTCGCAATGGCAAAAACTTCCACCGGTTTATCTACATTTTTTAACTCAAATTTGCCCATGGACTCACTTTCAATACCAGACTGATTCTTTACTTCGTCATATACTTTTTCAGAAATAAAAACACTCCCGGATGTAGCCAGCGATTCGATTCTTGAAGCAATATTCACACCATCGCCAACAATACCGTCTTCAGTAAAAAGGATATCTCCCGTATGAATTCCAATTCTTACTGGAATTTGTGGTTGTTCAAGAAATGCAAGCTGGAGTTCGATTCCACATCGTACCGCATCTATTGCGCTATTAAAAGTACTCAAGGTACCATCTCCATAGTACTGCAGGATTTTACCATTGAATTTTTCAGTAATTTCTTCAAACAATTCACGGTGACGATTTCTAAACAGGAGTGCCTGGCCTTCGTCTTTTTGCATTAATGCTGTGAACCCCTCAATGTCTGTAAACATAATGGCTGCCAGCTGATGGGTTTGTATTTTGTTTTCAAGCTCGAAATCATTGGTTTCGATTCTTTTTCCTATCTCGCCAGGTGGATATCCATATTCTTCACGGAAACATTTTATGAAATAAGATGTGCTTCCAAAGCCAACTTTATAGGAAACCTCAGAAACTGTTAGCGAAGTTTTCTTTAATATTTCCAAGGATTTTTTAAGCCTTGCCTTTCGAATGAATTGACTGGCAGACTCATTGGTAGACTTTTTAATTTTACGAAGGAGATTAGAACGGCTCATCCCGATCTCGTTGGCCAGTTCAGAGACTCCAAACATTTCGTCGGCAATGTTCTCCTGGATTATTTTAGTTAGTCTCTTTAAAAAATCATTTTCTATGTGACTGGGATCAGGCATTATATCAAAAAGTTTATTCTAAATTATGAATTATTGCCAGTAAATCATGGGAAAAGGCTCCACAATTCTTGAATCCTGTGGATTTATTCAAAGAATACCATTTCATTTTTTCTGCATCATAATTTATATCTCTGCGTCATAATTGTTATCCATTCTCCAAACTTCATACTATTCGCGCTTTTTTTGATTGGTTGAGCATGCTGGTTTATCCGAACTTTACATCATACAAAAAATGTCAACTTTTAAAGAAATAAGGATATGAAAACGCGCATGTATTTTCTAGATAATCTGAGAACATTTTTAATATTTCTGGTTGTATTGCTCCATGCCGGGATATCCTATTCTCATGGGATGGATTCATTCTGGATCGTTGTTGATCCCCAAAAAAGTGAACCGATTGCATTGGTGAATATGTACCTGGACCTCTTTGTCATGTTTATCATGTTCTTTATTTCCGGGTATTTTATTCCATATTCAGCAAAAAGTAAAAATGTACTGGACTTTTTGAAATCAAAATTCATGAGGATTATGGTTCCATGGCTGGTAGCTGTGTTTACCCTAATTCCTGCTTACAAAGCAATTTTTCTGTTCTCAAGGGGTCTGCCTCAGGAAGATTGGTATACATACTTCACCTTTTTTCACAGGTCTGGCACAGACCTGAGCTTTTATGCCAATAATCCAACCTTAAACTGGTTGTGGTTTCTCCCTGTTTTGTTTTTGTTTCAGGTGGTATATCTGGTATTAACTAAAACCAAACTTTTAATATGGAATATTTCATTAAAGACTGGTGTGATCTTAACTTTTGTCTCTGGGCTTTTATACAGTTTGATGATTTCTTATTCCGGTTTAAAGGGTTGGTATCATTCACCAATGCTCGATTTTCAGCGAGAACGATTGTTGATTTATTTTGCAGCTTTTCTTTTGGGTTCTTTGTGTTACAAACTCAAAGTGTTTGAATCAGATGAGAAAAAAGTTAAATATTATTTAGTATCGAATGTGGTACTGACACTCTCTCTTGGCATATTTACTGCCGTTGCATTAAATATGTTTTTTAACATTATCGATCCGGGGAGAAATTACTTTCTCTTATCTGAATCCATCGACAAGATTATATATTATGTCACCGCTCTACTTTCAATGCTGACTTTTCTGCATGTTTTTATTCACCTATTTAGATTCAACTTTAACAAAAACAATTTTCTTATGGAACATCTTAATAAAAGCTCATATCAGGTATACATCATTCATATGATTGTACTGGGCATCATTGCACTCACATTGGTCAATTTGGAAATTTCAGGGTTTGTAAAATTCATCCTGCTTACCACCAGTACTTATATTATTAGCAATAGTATTGTAGTAGCATACCATCGATGGTTTCAACATAATATGTCATTGCGATTTGGTACGTTTGCTATTCTGGTGGTTGCGTTATTTTCTTTTATCCGATTTGGGGAAAAGGTTGATCTAGTGGCAAACGACAATCAATCACAAATTTCAAAAACTGAATGGACATTGCCAACGATGGGAATTCATGAGGCAGTGATTACCGGGAATATGGAAATAGTCGAACAGTACATTAATGCTGGAGCTGACCTGGATGAAAAAGATCCGCTTGGAGGTTCCAGTCCATTAATTACAGCAGCAGTATTTGGAAAGACAAAGATCGCGGAGGCATTGATCAATGCTGGTGCGGATATAAATTTGAAAAATAATGATGGTTCAACGCCATTGCATACTGCAGCATTTTTTGGTAGGACGGAAATTGTAAAAGCGCTTTTAAAGAATGGTGCAGATATAAACATTAGAAATAATGCTGGTTCAACAGCTTTAAATTCTGTTGAAGGGCCATTTGAAAATGTCAAAGGTATTTATGATTATTTCAGAAAGGCTTATGGTTCGATGGGTTTAGAGCTGGATGATGAACAATTAAAAAAGACACGGCCTGTAATTGTAACTATGTTAAAAAACCATGTTGATGAATAATCCATGTTTTAAAAATAAGGTTAGAATGATTAGCGGAGATGCTTTTTTCATGATCGTCGATTCATCAAGTTAAATAACAATTAAAAATACTCAATCGCACTGCTTAATTGAAATGTTCTCAATATCTACAGCATTGATGATTTGTCTTTATCAACTAAAATGGATAAGTTGTTTGTTCCAAATTTTATTATACAATTCGCTGGATTTTTTAAGAGAACAATTTTAGAAAAGTTGAGTACGCTTTATCATTTATAAAAAAAATATTAAATGGCCTCAGATAAAAAATTTGTTGAGTTTGTCACCGATCAAATAGATAATGCAGGTGAGATTACGCATAAATCCATGTTTGGCGAGTATGGATTATATGCTGATGGCAAATTGTTTGCACTCATATGTGACAATAAATTATTTATTAAGCCAACTGAAAGCGGGAGGGCATTTATCCAGGATGTGATTGAAGCTCCGCCCTATCCAGGTGCAAAGCCAAGTTTACTTATTGAAGAACAAATTGAAGATCGAGAGTGGATTAGTAATCTAGTGCGCATTACGGTCCGAGAACTACCGGAGCCCAAACCAAAAAAGAAGAAAATTAAGTGAACGAAAGAAAACTAATCTTATACATTGCTACTTCCCTTGACGGATATATCGCAAAGCCAAATGACGATCTCAGTTTTTTAAATCGAGTTCAAAAAGAAGGGGAAGATTATGGCTATTATAATTTCATATCTAGCGTTGATACGATCATTATGGGGCGAAAGACTTATGATTGGGTGATGAAACAGGTTGATAAATTTCCCCATAGTGATAAGGAAACATTTATTATTACGAGAACAGTCAGGCCAAAAAAGGACAGTATTACCTTTTACACCGAAAAACTCAGCGATCTTGTTATTGAACTTAAAAAAAGAGGAGGGAAAAATATTTTTTGTGATGGAGGAGCCCAGGTCGTACATGAATTGCTTAAAGAAGGATTGATTGATGAGTACATTATTTCCGTTATTCCAGTCCTCCTTGGAAGCGGGACACCATTATTTAAGGAGAATAGACCTGAGCAGGATTTAGAGCTTGTTTCTGCGAAACACTTCGAAACTGGTCTTGTACAGCTACACTACAAAAAGATATAGTATTATTTTTAGGGCTCAGGAAAATCAATACTAAATTTCATTTTTAATTATAAACTACAATGTCAGAATTATTTTCTCCTCTAATCATTAAAGACATCACTTTTAGAAACCGGATTGCGGTATCACCCATGTGCATGTATTCTGCTATTGATGGCTTTGCAAACGATTGGCATCTTGTGCATCTTGGAAGCCGTGCAGTTGGCGGAGCAGGCTTAATTATGCAGGAGGCAACGGCGGTTGCAGCTGAAGGACGGATTTCACCTGGCGACCTTGGTATTTATAAAGATACGCATATCGAAATGCTCCAACGGATTGTCTCGTTTATTCACCTTCAGGGAGCTGTTGCGGGGATTCAATTGGCACATGCCGGACGGAAAGCAAGTTGTGCACGACCCTGGGAAGGAGGGAAACAACTTAGTAAAGAAAATGGTGGCTGGTCAACAGTTGCTCCATCCACACTTGGATTTTTTCCCGATGATGTAGCACCTCGTGCTTTGGATGAGAAGGGTCTCCAAAAAATTATATCCGATTTCAAAATGGCTGCGCAGCGTACACTAAAAGCTGGATATAAAGTAATTGAGATTCATGCCGCGCATGGCTACCTGATTCATCAGTTCTTGTCTCCACTTAGTAATCACCGGATAGATAACTATGGTGGAAATTTTGAAAACAGGATCCGTTTATTGTTAGAAATAATCGATGCAATTAAGGAAGTATGGCCACAGAATTTTCCTCTGTTTGTTCGTACTTCAGCAACCGATTGGGCAGAAGGAGGATGGAATATTGAAGAAATGGTAAAGCTCGCTTCCATTCTGAAGCAAAAAAGCGTCGATTTGATCGACTGTTCCTCGGGTGGTTTGGTATCTCATGCAAAAATTCCTGTTGGTCCAGGTTTCCAGGTTCCTTTCGCTGACCGTATTAAAAATGAAGCAGGCATTTTAACCGGCGCTGTAGGATTGATCACAGAGGCGAAACAGGCAGAAGATATTTTACAAAAAAAGCAAGCAGATCTGATCTTTATGGCAAGGGAATCGCTTAGAGATCCTTATTTTGCATTTAATGCTGCAAAATTGCTGGAAGATAATATTGAGTGGCCTTTGCAATACATTAGAGCAAAATAGTATTTTGCGATAGTGTTGAAATTAGTTTTTTTAAAAGAGAACGGACAAAGCTTTAATGCAAGGGCTTATTAAAAGCAATGGTTAAACCAGCTAAATTGTTATATCTTCATCGTTTTATATCGACTATAATTTATTTATAATATTGTGAAATATGAAATCATGAGGTACTCTGAAATTGAATTGAAATGTTAAAACAAATCTATTTTGTAAGTGAGGGTAATTTCCTACGAAACATTCAAATTTTTCTCTTGGTTGTTTTTCTACTTATCCCCATACCAAAAAGTATTTCCCAGGTCAGACTTCCACAAATCATTAAGGATAATATGGTTTTGCAGCGTGATGCAGCACTAAGCATCTGGGGTTGGGCATCTCCTGGAGAAAAAGTTACCGTGGAATGGAATGGCAAACGATATCGGACAATCACCTCTTCCGAAGGCAAATGGCAAATTGAATTGTCAGCTATGAGAGCAGGAGGGCCATATACAATGAAAATCTCGGGTAAAAATGAAATTTTGATCAGTAATATTCTGGTTGGTGATGTGTGGCTGTGTTCTGGTCAATCAAACATGGTGCATCAAATGAATATTCATGATGTTACCTATGCAAATGATATTGCAAATGCCAATTATTCTGAAATCAGACAATTTCTGATCCCATCCAGAGCCAATATTGAAGGCCCTAATGATGATTTACAAAGTGGTAACTGGATATCTGCAGTTTCAGAGAATGTAAGACCTTTTTCTGCCGTTGCCTTTTTTTTTGCACGTAAACTCTATGAAAAATATCATGTACCCATTGGATTGATCAATGCAAGTGTCGGGGGAACACCTATAGAAGCATGGACCAGTGAAAAAGGGTTAAAAGCATTTCCTGATTTTTTAAAGACTATTGAAACCAATAAAGACACAGCTTATGTCAATGGAATAAATAGAGCTATTTCAGCAATAAGGGTAAATCAAAAACAAAAAGAGGCAATTGACAAAGGATTAACTGGACCAATGCCATGGTATTCTGAAGACTTTGTTCCAAAAAATTGGCGTTCGATTAATATCCCTGGATACTGGGACGATCAGGGAGTTGCAGATCTGAATGGTGTTGTATGGTACAGGCGGGAAATTGATTTGCCCGCATCCATGGCTGGAAAACCAGCAAGGGTTTTTCTGGGAAGAATAGTTGATGCAGATATTTTATACATCAATGGGAAAGAAGTTGGTCACACAACCTATCAGTACCCACAGCGAAGATATAATGTCCCGGCGGATCTGATCAAAGCTGGCAAAAATGTTTTTGTAGTGAAAGTAACAAATTTCAATGGCAAAGGTGGATTTGTTCCAGATAAACCCTATTGCATATTTACCGATCATGACACGGTTGATCTCAAAGGATATTGGCAGTATAAAGTAGGTGAAGTTTTTTTGCCACGTCCTCCATTACCTCCTGGAATAAATGCACAAAACCAACCAGCCGCACTATACAATGCGATGATTGCTCCAATAATTATGTATCGTGTAAAGGGATTTTTGTGGTACCAGGGTGAAAGTAATGAGAATCGTCCTGAGGAATATGCAGATTTATTGCCTGCATTGATAAAGGATTGGCGAAAAGAATTTGATCATCAAAATGCCCCTTTTATTTACGCTCAACTGCCCAGTTTTATGGATGTAAATTATTTGCCTACCGAAAGTAACTGGGCAGTTTTAAGAGAATCACAACTTAAGGCGCTTGATGTCTCAAATACAGCGATGACAGTGAATATTGATTTGGGGGAATGGAATGATATCCATCCCGACAATAAGAAAGATGTTGGAGAAAGGATGGCCCTTGCAGCGCAAAAAATAGCTTATGGAGAAAATGTGGTTTTTTCAGGACCCATTTATCGAGAACAATCAATAGAAGGGAATAAAATAATTGTTTCCTTCTCGCATACAGGAAGTGGATTGATTATTAGTGAGGGTGAGGAATTAAGTGAATTTTCCATTGCCGGTGCAGATAAAAAGTTTGTCTGGGCTCATGCCATGATTGATAGTGATCAGGTGATTGTTTGGAGTGATGAAGTCTCAGAACCAAAATATGTACGCTATGCCTGGGCAGATAACCCTGATAATCCTAACTTGTATAACCGTGAAGGTCTGCCTGCGTCACCATTCCGCACTGATTAGAAAGTATAGTTGATTTTTTTACCAAAGATAGGATAACCCAAAATGAAGAATTTATGAAAAAGCTACTAATATTATTGATACTCATGCAGTTTAGCTATAGTGCTAAAAGCCAAAAAGCTAATCTTGATGCGAATTTGTATCCTCCTTTAGTCACTTTCACAGCACAAGAAGACCAAGCCAACATGATGGGCCAATTAGGAATACAACAATTAAGACCTGGCCCAAGCGGGAATGAATCAGCTCCTAATCATGCAAATTATGATGAATCTCTGGCTAATCCATGTCCACAATTGCCGCAGGTTCTCTTAACCAACAGTGGTAAAAAAGTGACGTCACCTGAGTTGTGGTGGAAAGAACGAAGACCTGAAATTGTAGAGGATATGGAGCGGGAAGTTTACGGTAGATTACCTAAAATTATTCCAAAGGTTAACTGGGAAGTGAAAATTACGGATAGAGAATTTGTAGGTCGTATTCCAGTAATTGCCAAACAACTAATAGGTCATGTTGATAATAGCCAATATCCATCGATCTATGTCGATATCGATATGATGCTCGTAATACCAACAAATGTCAAAGGTCCGGTTCCGGTGCTGATGATGTTTGGTCGTCCATCATTTCCTTCTCCTTCACAGCCTAATAAGGAGGATATGGAAAAATTAAATTCTGCTTTCAAGGAGATGATGATAAAAGACAACCAGGAAATGAAAGAAATTTTTGATCGCTATCCGGCTTATATGCCGATCACTCGATTGCCAGGTCCAAATTTCTTTGCACCTCCTCCATCTGGAGATTCACCCCCGACAGAACAATTATTGGCTGCTGGATGGGGTTATGCGACTATAGATCCCAGTAGTATACAAGCAGATAATGGAGCCGGCCTTACAAGAGGAATAATTGGCTTGGTAAATAAAGGGCAGCCGCGTACTCCGGAAGATTGGGGGGCGCTTCGAGCCTGGGCCTGGGGAGCAGCAAGAGGGCTAGATTATATGGAAACGGATACACTGGTTGATGCAAAGAAAGTGGGAATAGAGGGCGTATCACGTTATGGAAAAGCAGCGCTTGTCACACTGGCTTTTGAACAACGTTTCGCGGTTGGCCTTATTGGTTCTTCTGGTAAGGGAGGAGTTACATTGAATCGCCGTGTCTTCGGTGAAGCTGTGGAAAATCTAACCGGATCGGGAGGATATCATTGGATGGCAGGCAATTATTTGAAATATGGGGCCTCTGAATCAGTTTTTGGAAGTAAAACAGGTTGTGATTTGCCTGTTGATTCTCATGAACTGATAGCTCTTTGTGCTCCTCGACTAACATTTATAAGTTATGGAATTCCAGAAAAAGGGGATGCAAAATGGCTTGATCAGAAAGGAAGTTATATGGCCACGGTAGCAGCTGGGTCAGTTTTTACCTTGCTCGGAGTTCATGATCTTGGAGTTTCTAATAATTATTTAACTGAAGAATTGCCTCCGGTTTTATCTGGATTGTTGGATGGTGAGTTAGCATGGAGGCAACATGATGGAGGACATACTGATGCTCCTAATTTTCAATATTTTATTCCGTGGGCCAGTACGTTTTTGAAGTACGAAAAAGAATCCTTACAATTCAGATAGAAAAATCCTGTGGTAAAAATTCTCTTTGGTTTCCTGTTTTTAATTACCTCAATGGGGTTCAATGCTTATGCTCAAAACAATCCTAATTCAGATGCTTTACTTTACTCACAATTTACTTCAGAAGTAATTAAAATTGATGGAGAAGTTGACCCGGCGTGGGAGGGGGCAAAGCCTTATTTAATTGAAAAAGCGGCAGCCTTCCTTTTGATTTCGCTCCTGGCTTAACCTTTTTATACCATCAAGTATATTGCATATTTATTTTGGGCTGATTTTATATAATCCGCTAGCATGGGACGATAGGCTTTGGCTAAATTCATCCGTAAATTCCCCCATTTTTTTACCTGTCCACAGGTCGGTGATCTCACATTGGTTAGTCAAACCAAGATCTGATAAATCTATTTTTATTTCTGAAGGAGAATCTTCATCGGAAATATTGAAAAGAGCAAGGTAAACATCATCATTTTTGCTGCTTTCAGAAGTTATAGCCACTTTTTCATTTGTTCTGAAAAGTTGGCGCACTTTTTCACTTTTGTTATGCATTTCCAATACACTTGTGTTAGTTAGTAAGGAAAGTGTAAAGGCATCATTGCTGGGAAGGTCGCCTCCAAAAAAGAGAGGAGATTTGAATATCATAAATAGTGACATTAAAGAATATTGTTCATCCTGAGTTAATCGTGTCATTCGATCTTCGCCACGTTCACCTCTTATTGAGATACGTCCCAATGGAATCATATCACAATCGGGCCAGGTGCCAGGTGCAATGTAGGAATACCATCCTTCTGCGACTTCCATCAGATGGGGGACATCATTCCAAACATCCCACACGTCATTAACCATTCTCCACATATTGGCATGTTCTTTTACATGATTTGCATATTCAACTGGCGTTGGACCCGGAGATGTACTGAGAACAATTGGTCGCTCACATTGATCAATTGCATTTCGAATCAATTCAATTTCTCCGGAATGATAGATTGGAGCAGAGAGATCATCTATCTTCACAAAATCCACTCCCCATTCAGCATACATATCAAAGATTGAATTGTAATATTCCTGGGCCCCGGGTTTATCTGACACGATCGTATAGTTGTCAAGCAACCATTTGCATTGGTTTTCCGGACTATAGATTTGGTCTGCAGTAATTCCATCGGTGCCTTTAATTAAAAGCTTGTTTTCAACGGCTATTTTTGGAATACCTCTCATGATATGGATGCCAAATTTCAGCCCTTTCTGGTGGACATAATCTGCCAATTCCTTAAATCCTTTGCCATCTTTTGAGGAAGGGAATCGGTTAACTGCTGGTTGATACCGACCGTATTCATCCAGCACATATCGAGGATCGACCTGGTTGTAACCACCTGCTTTATCATTTTCTACAAACCATCGGATATCCACTACAATATATTCCCAACCATACGATTTCAGGCGATCAGCCATGTAATCTGCATTGGCCTTTACCTCGTGTTCCTCAACGGTGGGGCCGTAACAATCCCAGCTATTCCATCCCATAGGAGGGGTTTGTGCCCATTGTTTAAATTCTTCCTTCGCAGCCATTTTTTTTGGTACAGGCGCTGAACAGTTTGACAAAAAAATGATAATTAATAATATACTAAAAAGTCGATATGGGCTATTTTTCATTTTATAAAAAAAATTAATTCAGATGTATATTTAAAACATTATTCAGTGTAATTCAAATTTGGGCTGTTCTTAATCCAATCAGATATAATTATACGCTTTGTCTGATATTGAGCATTACGATAAACCGAATTTGATAGTTAGTTAGTAAATAAATCTACTCTATTCGAAAGACAGGTACTCTGAAAAGAATGGAAGCGTTTTGGTACGGATACGATCAGCAATATGATTTAAATGGTCCCCTTCATAGCTTTCATATTGGTGTATGATGTGATACGATTCCAATAATTCATGTAGTTTTTTTGTTGAATTACTGATTCCAAAATCCTGCAGCCCTGCATCCATACCGATTGCCTTAAGTTTTTTTAAATTCGGGATATATTGATCTATGGTGTAAAGTGTTCTGTTTGCTGAGAATTTTGCACCTATCTCTGGCAGATATTCACCATTGGCAAATGGCAAATCGATATAAAAGGGCGGATTATCCGGATTTGGTGCCCAGGCAGCAGCAGAAGCAAGCGTAGCTATTACTCCAAAAGAAGCTCCTTCAAGTTGGTCAAGAGAAGTAATCGCTTCAATACTGTTTATAAATTCAGGATTGGTATTTAACGCTCCTTCCATGCAGCAGGCACTCATTAGGTAAATAGCCGACCAAACGTCAGGATTTTTCATGCCCAGTCGAATCGTGCCATATCCACCCATTGAATGGCCGGCAAGTCCACGGCTTCGAACGTTTGGAATAGTTCTGTAGTTTGCATCTATATAGGAAACTAATTCTTTGGCAACAAAAGTTTCCCAATCTCCAATGGTTATAGAACTGGAATACATACTTCCTTTAAACCGGTTATAAGCATTGGGCATCACTACGATCATTTCTTTAGTTTGGCCTTCAGCAAGCGCCGAATCGATCACCTGGTGCAGGTTTATCCAGTGTTTTTCCCAACCAAACCATTGACTATCATTATCTGTAAATCCATGCAACATATACACTACAGGATAGCGCCTTTGAGGTTCAATACTATACGAAGGCGGTAAGTATACTGTAACATCGCGCTCGGCTGGATCGTTCACCAGGTTGCCTTCGATGGCTTGACTATAAACTTTGATGCGTTCTTTGGAGCCCTGTTGAGCAGATGCACTAATACAAAATAGGACAAAGGACAAGCTAATAAAGAATGATGTTTTTTTCATAAGAATGAAGATAAGTCATTATGAAAAATTATTATAACATTATTCTCCAATTTATGATGAAGGCACTAGACTATGTGAAAATCAATGTTTTCAATATAGGTTAATAGGGATGAGAAAATCAAATAAAACTTACATAATTGGAAAGGAGGAGTTTATTGATTGAAATTAATTAAGGCACTAGATAGTTTTCCAAATAAAAAAATCAAACCTAACATGAAAGTGAATTTTATAACTAGAACAAGTGTATTGATTTTATGCTTGGTATTCTATACCAATCTAGGGCTTTTTGCGCAGATTGAAGTCAAGTGGAAAAAAGAATTGGCATCGGATATCCGGTGGCAAGTAGTTACAGCATTAGGAAACCTCATTGTAAGTTCCGGCAGTCAATTGGCAGGTGTTGATACAGAAAGTGGTGCTATCGTATGGAGTAAGATGGATTTGGCTGGAATAAATCAAGATGCATTCAATGAACTTCCTAACAGCCCATTTTTTACCGTCACAAAAGGGAATCGTATTTTATTAATTGATCAGTTCAGCGGTGCACTGGTCTTTGATTCAGAAAAAGCAGGGATTAATTCAATTGTGGACTATTTTTTACTGTATAGAACAGAGGCAATTCTTGTCGCCGGCCTTTCATTTAGCGGAGATCCTGTAATGGTTTCTGTAAACATGTCATCGGGGGACGTTTCATGGAGGATGAATGAAAAGTTTGGAAGAATCATCGCAGCGACAGAATTGAATGAGAAGGAATTACTTATCGTCACCTTATTTAATAATTATAAAATAGATGCCGCCTCAGGAGAAGTGATCTGGAAGGAAGCCAATTCTACGGAGTCGGCAAAACTGGAAAAAATGGGTGCTTTTGGTGCATTGATGAAATCTGCAGCAGAAAACTTAACGAAGGATATGGAAATTGATTTGCGGTATTACAGACCAGATGGGAGTGAAGTATTTTATATCGGTTCTCAACAGGAATCACAATCAGGGATGACTTCATCCACCGGAGCGACATCCGTAAATTATAAGAATATCTATAATGCATATCGCATCAGTGATGGAAGCCTGGTGTGGGATAAAAGTCTTGAAGCCAATGGGAAATTGGGGCATGTAGTTTTCCTGGATAATGGAATTTTGGTTTTGCCTGATGATGGGAATCGGACCAAAATAAACTTGTTTGACTATCAGACACATGAAGGGCAGTGGGGTAAAAAAGGAAATGGAATTGCCATAAAAGGTGGAGTTTATGATTACCTGGAGGCTGGAGATGGAATTTTACTCGTAACGCAAACCTCAAGTAACAATTTTCTAAATTATCTTGATCCAAATACTGGCATGATCACATTCGAAAAACCAGTAAAGGTTGATGGGAGAGTAATCGGGATCGTTCCGCTTTCCACTGGTATTCTTTATATCACTACTGAATCTATGAATATTCTGGATCCAAACACCGGATCGCTGAAATGGAGTAAAAGTGTGAATACGATGCCTGAACTAACTGCCCAATACGATGGTAAAATATATGCTTTTGATTATAAATCTAAAAAGTTAATGATAGTAGATGAGGTATCGGAAACCATACATGAGCAGTCCGATTTCGAATTGAAATTTTTAGGAGGAGAATCACCCCGAAATCTTGAGGTGATGGGAGACGGCATATGTATATATTCTGATCAAAATGTGGCAAAGTTTGGATTTGATGGCACTGTAAAATTCCAGGAATACTATGCAGCACCACGAGAATCAGGTTGGAAAAGAGCCTTGCTGTATGCCGCAGCTGTTAGGGGGGCGTATATTGGCGCATCAGCATATTATGCTTCCGGCGTTATGGCATCAGTCGAGGATGATGTAAAAAAGGAAGATGCAGTTGCCGGTGAAATGGTCAGTCAACTGGGCAATGCGTATGGTGAATTAGGTGATAATGCAACAAGCTATGCCGCTACGGCCATGAAAAAAGCAAATGCGCGATTTAAAGCCACACAATCTGCAAGAGATTTTATGTTTATAATGTCAAAGGAAGACAAGAATATCGAATTGCTCATGGTGAGTAAAACAACAGGTAAGGTTGAAGGAAGGATAAATCTTGGAAAGGATAAAGAGCCTATCTATGCTGTCGATGATGTTACTGGTCAGGTTTACTACCTCGAGGACGATAATGTTTTGACTTCTTATCAGGTAAAATAATGAATTGTTATCTGTGATTTATTTGCAGTTTTGGTTATGGATTAACTTCTAAATTTCCGGAAATCGAAGTATATATGTTAGGAAAGCCTTCAATGCTATGGGTAATGAGGGCTTTCTTATTTCAACAACTTAAAGGCTTGCTCCCAGGTATTTGACGGAATCTTGGAATACATCATAGCATACATAGGGGTTCGATTGCTCGAGCTGCAGCTGCTGATCCCATGTCTTCGACGTCAAATCCAAAAAGCTCAGCGAAATTTCCAACAAGAATCCCGTTTCCTATTTCAGTTACCAGTCTTTTTTGTTTATCCACAGATCTTGATCCTATCATAGTAGAATATCCAAATTTTAGAAATCCGGTTGCAAGTGTTTTTCCTACTGGACCTGATCCAATGATGCCAATTGTTTTCATATTGACTCGTAGTTGATTTGAGTGTAATAGTGTAAAGGGAGATAGCAATAATAATGTTTAATTCTTCGCAATATTATTTATCATGCCATTGAAAATAAAATAATGAAAAGGTAGCATGGTGTACCAGTACAATCTCCCCATTACACCTCTAGGACGAAATGTGGCTTTTTGATGAAGAAAATTCTTATCATCAATTTTAAATTCTAACCATGCTTCTCCGGGGAGCTTCATTTCTGCGAACAATAACAACCGTTTATTTTTACGATCGGATAACAACACGCGCCAGAAGTCCAAAGCATCACCAGGGTTTATAGTTGTTGGGTTAGTACGAC
>JAHEMV010000443.1 GCA_024643455.1 Cytophagales bacterium | reverse complement strand
ATTAACCTCCAAAATCATCAAATCGTATATTCTCAGGTGGAACTCCGAGATCATCCAGCATTTTAGTAACCGCTGCATTCATCATTGGAGGACCGCAAAGATAATACTCGATCTCTTCCGGTTCAGCATGCTTACTAAGGTAATTATCGTAAAGTACCTGATGGATAAATCCAATATATCCATCTCCATCTTTATCGTCAAGTGATTTTTTCACCTTCCAGTTATCTTCTGCCATTGGCTCAGATAATCCAATATTGAAACTAAAATTTGGAAATTCCTTTTCTATTTTGTTAAAATGGTCTAGATAAAATAGCTCTCTTTTGGATCTTCCTCCATACCAATACGACACTTTCCTTTTGGTTTTTTCAGTATGGAAAAGATGGAAAATATGCGACCTCAAAGGAGCCATCCCCGCGCCTCCACCGATATAAATCATCTCCCTGTCCGTATTGTTTATGTGAAACTCACCATAAGGACCGGAAATTGTAACTTTGTCACCCAATTTTCTACTGAATACATAGGAAGAGCAAATACCTGGATTTACATCCATCCATTTGCCAGCAGCTCTATCCCATGGTGGTGTGGCGACACGGATATTCAACATTACAATATTACCTTCCGCAGGATGATTTGCCATAGAATACGCCCTGAATATTGGCTCATCATTTTTCATCTTTAAATCCCACAAATTAAATTTATCCCAGTCTGCTTTGTACACATCTTTTTGATGGCCTAATTCAGGGTGTGGAGTGATATCCATGGTTTTGAAATCCACAACACATTCCGGAACATCAATTTGTATATATCCACCAGATTGAAAATCTAGTGTTTCTCCCTCAGGAAGCTTAACAACAAATTCTTTGATAAAGGTGGATACATTGTAATTTGATATCACTTCACATTCCCACTTTTTAATACCAAATATCTCTTCAGGAATATGGATTTTCATATCATTTTTCACCTTCACCTGGCAAGCTAGTCTTACATTTTCTTTCTGTTCTGTACGACTAAGATGGCCAACTTCTGTAGGAAGTACATCACCTCCACCTTCTTCAACAACGCATTTACACATGGCACATGTGCCACCGCCGCCGCATGCTGATGGAAGAAATATTTTTTTACCTGAAAGCGTTGATAAAAGTGAAGACCCTGCTGAAGTCACTACTGGATTTTCCACATCGCCATTCATCACAATTCTAACATCACCTGATTGCACCAGTTTGGACTGCGCATAAAGTAATATGAGTACTAAAAGGAGTATTACAACTGTAAAAGCTATAACCGAACTAAAAATAACTGTTGTCATCTACAATTTATTTGGATTGAACCTCTCTTCAATTAAGGTGCAAATATATTATATATAAACTGTTTTTTTATCTGCAAATACACAATTTTTGATATTTGCTTTTCAAGTTTGTCCAAATCGCCTTTTGTTTAAAATTACGGCAAGCATGAAAGTCAAAATACTTAAGGGGAAAGCCAAAAAAATGCAAGAATTGATCACCTATTCCAATATAAAATCACTTTTGTCAAGGTAATTTACTTTCAAAAAAACATTCTGAAAAAAAATCAACAAAGTGTGACTAGTGATAAAAAATGATTTCGGTATTAGTGAAGCATTTTGAGTAGCGAAGACATTTTTGATTTTAGCTGCCTTCGATCTACAATAAAATCAACAAATCCATGCTCTAATAAAAACTCTGAACTTTGGAATCCTTTTGGTAAGTCTTTTCCGATAGTCTCCCGAATTACCCTTGGCCCCGCGAAACCAATAAGAGCTCCTGGTTCTGCAATATTAAAATCACCGAGCATAGCAAAAGAAGCAGTCACGCCTCCTGTTGTAGGATCTGTCAGGACTGAAATAAACGGGATTTTAGCTTCTGAAAGTTGTGCTAACTTCGCTGAAGTTTTCGCCATTTGCATCAACGAGTAACCCGCCTCCATCATCCTGGCTCCTCCTGACTTTGAAATCATGATGAACGGTTTTCTTGTTTGTAAACTTTGATCAATCGCCCGGGCAATTTTTTCACCGACAACCGAACCCATAGAACCGCCGATAAAACTAAAGTCCATACAACCAATAACAACTTCAACATCATCCATTTTGCCATAAGCCGTACGAACAGCATCTTTTAACTCGGTCTTCTCCTGCGATGCTACAATTCTTTCGGGGTAAGGTTTTGTATCCACAAAATCCAAAGGATCAGCAGAACTCATACTGGTATCGAGTTCTGTAAATTTATTTTTATCAAATAAAAGCTCAAAATACTCTTTTGATCCTATTCTGACGTGGAAATCATCATCAGGACAAACAAAAGCATTGCTCTTCAGTTCGCGTATATGGATTATCTTTCCTTTTGGTGTTTTGTACCACAGCCCATCCGGAACATCTTTTTTCTCTTTGGTGGGTGTATTTATTCCTTTTTCTTTTCTTTGAAACCAGGCCATGATAATTGTTTACTTCTCCAACAACAAATATATTTAATAATTTGGACAGGACAAGAAATGCATACGTGTGTATTTCATTGATTTAAAAAAAGAGGACATTATTTAATTTCCTCATAATCGATGTATTCCCCTTCTTTGGCTCCTCCACCAGATCTTCCTTTCTTTCCTTTTTGCGCGTAATCAATGTTTATTTCTCCCTCTCTTTTTGGTGGTTCAGAATACCTTCTTTGGTTTTGCTGTACCTGCCCCCCCATAATTCTGAAAATAAATGCACCGACTGTTTTCATGATATAATAGAAAATCAGCCCAAACATTACGATTTTTAATAAAGCACCCATATAACTCTAACGACTGAGGTAAAGATTTCTTTCTGAATATATATTTAAAAAATAATCATCCAGAAGATCGTCAATAAAATAGATTGATTCTCCTGTAGATTTCATTTCCGGGCCGAGCTCTTTATTTACATTTGGAAATTTGTTGAAAGAGAACACGGGCTCTTTAATTGCATATCCTTTTTTTGTTGGTTTAAAATCAAAATCCTTCACTTTCTTTTCTCCAAGCATCACCTTTGTAGCATAATTGACATATGGCTCATTGTAGGCTTTGCAAATGAAAGGAACAGTCCTTGAAGCGCGAGGATTGGCTTCGATGATATATACTATATTGTCTTTTATGGCAAACTGAATGTTGATCAATCCAACTGTTTTTAGTGCCAAAGCGATTTTTTTGGTGTACGCTTCCATCTGTTGAATGATAAAATCACCAAGATTGTATGGAGGAAGCACCGCATAAGAATCTCCTGAATGAATCCCTGCCGGTTCGATATGCTGCATGATCCCAATGATATATACATCCTCACCATCGCAAATTGCATCGGCTTCTGCTTCTATCGCTCCTTCCAGAAAATGATCTAAAAGCACCAAATTCCCAGGAATATCCTTTAGAATATTGACAACATGGGATTCCAGTTCTTCTTCATTAATCACGATTTTCATGCTTTGACCTCCCAAAACATAAGAAGGTCTCACCAATAAAGGGAACCCAATTCTCTTTGAGATTTCGATTGCATGTTCCGCGTTTTCGATTGTACCAAACTCTGGATATGGAATGTTGTTGTCCTTTAACAACTGGCTGAAATGACCTCGATCTTCAGCCAGGTCAAGAGATTTAAAATCTGTTCCTATAATTTTAATTCCGTAGCGTTCCAATTTCTCAGCAAGCTTTAGTGCTGTCTGCCCACCAAGTTGCACGATAACACCTTCTGGTTTTTCGTGAAGTATGATGTCGTAAATGTGCTCCCAGAATACAGGCTCAAAATATAATTTATCAGCTATATCCGGGTCAGTTGATACGGTTTCAGGATTGCAATTGATCATGATAGCTTCATAACCACAGTCCTTTACTGCAAGTACACCATGTACACAGCAATAGTCAAATTCAATTCCCTGGCCTATTCTGTTTGGCCCACTGCCTAAAATGATGATCTTCTTTTTATCCGAAGGGATCGATTCATTTTCATCCGCAAAGGTGGAATAGTAGTAAGGTGTTTGAGCTTCAAATTCAGCAGCACAAGTATCCACTAGCTTATAAACACGCTTGATTCCCATTTCTGTTCGCCTGCTGTGTACCTGGCTTTCCAGACAATCGAGCAAATGGGCAATTTGTCGGTCAGCATAGCCTTTTTCCTTTGCCTCGCGCATTAGTTCTTCGGGAATAGACTCCAGATTATGTTTTTCAATTTCCCGTTCAAGACTAATCAATTCTTCGATCTGATGTAAAAACCATTTATCGATTTTAGTGACTTGTTGTATGGTTTTATAAGGAATACCCAGCTTAAAAGCATCATAAATATGGAATAGCCTATTCCAGCTTGGATTGGCCAGACTTTTTAATATCTGATCCCGATCACGTACTTCTTTCCCATCAGCACCCAGACCATTTCTTTTAATTTCCAGAGACTGACATGCTTTTTGCAGCGCTTCCTGAAAATTACGACCAATTCCCATGACTTCACCGACTGATTTCATCGATAAGCCAAGCCTTCTGTCCGATCCTTTGAATTTATCAAAATTCCATCGGGGTATTTTTACAATCACATAATCTAATGCAGGCTCAAAATAGGCAGGCGTTGTTTGCGTGATCTGATTTTTCAATTCATCCAAATTGTACCCAATAGCCAATTTTGCAGCAATTTTA
>JAHEMV010000442.1 GCA_024643455.1 Cytophagales bacterium | reverse complement strand
TAGCTTCCAACCAGCCTGGCATCAAGGAAATATTTCTTATTATTCCATTGGTGTAAAAGGTCCAGGCCTCCAGTGTAGGCATTACTGCTTAAAAACTCGAGATTCGCATCATGTATAAACCGGTTCGTTGATGTTATGATTCCGCCAAGGGTTGTAGTGCCTTGATTGTAATCTTTTTGTAAACGAGCCAACATATAATTGGTCAATGGCTCTACACTCTTCCGAAATTCACTACCCTGTTTATAGGTCATCTTTGCTGATTCTGCAGCTGTCAGACTTTGCATTATACCAACAGATAATCCTTTAGCGGTTTTTCCGCTTATTTTTACTGCACTAAGAATGGTAGTCTGTTCAGGTGATTTAGAATATAGACTATCACTGGACTCAATCCTGTAGGATGGAGCATGACCAATGCGTCGTGAATAGAACATATTAAGGTCGTCAAACTCATAATTAAATATCGTTTTTCCCTCCAGGAAAAAAGGTCTTTTCTCTTCATAGTAGGCTTCAAACGCAGTGAGATTCATGATGGAAGGATCTGATTCGACCTGGCCAAAATCCGGATTTATGGTTAGGTCAAGTGTAAAATTGCTGGACAGCCCGACTTTGGCATCAAGACCTATAGCACCACCCCATGCTTTTCCATTATTGGCATAAGGATTTCCAGGTTCTTTTTGAAATGATTCAAGTTTGCCCAAAGCATAAGGCATGATTTCCAGGCGATTGGATTTTTGAAGTCCCTTGATTCCTCTCAATTCTCCAAAATTATACATTATTCCTGGCCCGGCCATTGATTGAAATTCCCAATCGCTTTCTTCCTGAAGCCGATCAATCCAGCGCCAGCAATGCATCCCCCAGACTTGTTCCTCTTCACCACTATAGCGAAGTTGACTCAATGGGATTTCCATTTCTGCTGTCCATGCAGAATCTTCCATAGCCACTTTTCCAGTCCAGACCGGATTCCAGCTTACATCCCAGGACATAGGATTGGTTAATACCAGGTCAATTTTTTGTCCGCTGGCGGTGAGGTCAAATTCAAAACCTGTACGATGATCATGATAACTGTCGAACGTAATGCCAACCATATCCCCCATCAAATCGTCACGAAGCCCGGCCCGGTGCTGAATTTTATCCGGTTCATTGTCAAATGCGCGAATCGCGACATAAATATTCTTGTCATCATACAGTATCTTCAATTCTGTTTGTTGAGAGGGCTTCCCCCCTTCATTGGGGACAAACTGGGTGAAATTCCCAGCCCATTCACCCGTTTCCCAGCAGGCATCATCAAGGTGACCATCGATGGTGGGCTTCTCTGTAGAAAGTCGTATTGTGTTGTAAACAGGCTGAATGACCTGGTTTTTATTTGAAATGGTATCCGCAGAATTTTCATTCTGATTATAAACTAAATCCTGATCTGATTTGGCAAGAACCTGAAAAGTAATAAAAAAAATCAATGCCGGAATAATAATGGTCCTATTTGGGCGCATGCTAATTCTTGAGTTTAAAAAATTCCAATGCAAAAATATTAAATTGACACATCAAAAATAAATATAGCATACAACTATATCCATTTTTTACATTTCATGCATCCATTTGCTTCTAACCCAATAATAAATCAAATTTCAATCGCATTTTCATTATCCATTTAACTATTTCAATAAATCATTATTTTTGAATAACTAGAACTGCATTGGCTAAAAAAAGAAATATACTTATTGTTATCAATCCTGCAGCAGGGAAATCGTCTTTCGAGAAGAGACTTCACTATCTTGAAAAGAAGCTGCATGATGCACATATAGATTTTGAACAGTTTTTCACAGAGCACAATGACAAAGGGAAACTGCTCAATATAATCAATGAAAATCCATCCATAAGTGATGTCGTGGTGATGGGCGGTGATGGCACCTTGAATTATGTCGTCAATGAGCTTATTAGTAAAAATCTTCCACTAAGCATCGTGAGCAACGGTACAGGCAATGATTCTGTGAAATCGTTGCATGGAGTGTTAAATTTTGAAAAACAGGTAGAAATAGCCATTCATGGAAAAATCAGCAAATTTGACCTGGGTTTATGTAATGGTCGATATTTTATAAATGGTGTCGGGATAGGTTTTGATGGTGAAGTGGTAAAAGAGATGGTTGAGCGCGGGAGTAAAAAAGGAAGTCATCTCGATTATTTGTTAACCGTGTTGCGTATTGTTGCTGGATTCAAAGAGAAAAAACTTAATTTTTCTATGGATAAAAAGCCTTTTGAAAAGAAAATATTGCTCATGACCATTTCCAATGGAACCACTTTTGGAGGAGGATTTATTATCAATCCATTTGCCAAAACGAACGATGGTTTATTGGATGTATGTATTCTTAATGAAGTATATCCATTAATGCGATTCTGGCATCTGCCAAAACTGAAAACCGGAGCCCATTATAAAATAAAGGAGTCAGAATTTCACGTTGCGAAGCACATTTCGATAGAAGAGAATGATCAGTTGGTTGCACATTTAGATGGTGAGTATATTGGACATCCACCTTTTGAGCTTTCCATCCATGAAAATAGTCTTCAGATCAGGACGCCAGCTTAGTTTTATTTTTTAATCTGATATAAACATATAGGGCGCCGATAAATACCAAGAGCGATATAAATTGAGAATTGGACAATAGGCCATCAATGAGAAATCCGCGCTCCAAATCGCCACGGAACAACTCGAGAACAGATCTGACGATAGCATACAGCATGAGGTAAAGCATAAAAAGCTGACCATCAAATTTTTTCCTTTTTCCTATAAAAAGAATAATAGCTAAAATAGCAAAAATGGACAACGAACTGTAAAGTTGAGTAGGATAGAGTGCAGTATTCAAGGGTTCAGCAGCACAAACTGGATCAGTAAAAGTGACACTGAACAGCCCTTCATGGGGAGTGCCATAGCAACATCCGGCCATAAAACAACCTATGCGACCAAAACCATGAACGAGGCAAGCAGTTGCCGCCATGATGTCGAGCATCGCCAATGCCGGTAATTTGTGTATTCTGAAAAATAGAAGCATAATCGGTATGGCAAATAGTAAAGAGCCATAAAAAACGAATCCATTATTGAAATTTTTTACCAACTCGGAAGGGTGACTCAAGTAACGGCTTGGATCTTCAAACAGCATAAAAAATTTACCACCTATAACCGCACCAAGGATAATGAGAATGACCAACATTTGAATGGTGTCGACTTTAACGCCGAATTGTTTTTTTGCCTGGTAAGCCAGGTATATGGATCCGGCAATGGCTCCACAAGCAATAAAAAACCCATATGAATATATTGTAAGTGTTGCTGGTAAAAAACCTTGTAAAAATTCGGGGATATGAAATTGATAAAATATTGGATGCATGGTGATTTATTTTTTTTGCTCTTTTAAAGTTAGGAAGCATGCCAGTATAAATCCTATTCTCCCTGCAATTAAGGTCAGTCCGACCGCTATGTTTTCTCCCAAGCTGTAGGCGTCGGTTATTTTTAGCTGCTGTGTTGAAAATAGTTGCCATTGTTCTGAAAACAGGAAAGGGATGGAGAGGTTAGGATTGATGAAAAGGCGAATAATAAAGATCGAACCAAATGTGATAATACTGTAAATAATAAGTTTTTTTGAAATCAGTTTGGCAATGCCAGTGTTAGTGGAATTGAGATAGTTTTTCCATATTATACTATATATCCATACCAGGGCAAGAAGTGTAAATCCACCGCCAGTAGAGAACGGGCCAGATCCGATTAAAGACACAAACCACCTAAGTATTTTGCTTCCAATGCCGAAATGGTTTTCTGAAAGTGAACTCCCAAAACCCCGAGCACTTGAAATTTCATAAACACTGGCAATGACGGATTCTACTATATTTTTCTCTTTCAAAAAGTAGTTGGATTCCATTAAATAAAAAGCGCCCGATCCTATGATGAATAAAATTGCCGTGCCAAATACCGTTACTTTCGTGATGAAGGACCAATCAATTTTAGGATCAGCGAGACGTTGGCGTAGCTTAATAGGGGATAGTAATTCGTATAACACAAATATTCCCATGCTTCCAAGTGTATTGCCAGCGACAACTCCTATTTGGAGAATGAAACTTTGTGTGATTAGGCCTTGCTGAAAGACACTTGAAAGGTGAGGCGATCCGGCATTTGCGAAAGAATAAACAGCCAGGCTTAAAGCCGATATGGATTTTTCATAAAAAGATGGATTGGTGACACGACCTGAAAGGGCGTACAAAAAGAAAAGAAAAAGAAAGCATATGGAAATAATGGAAATAGCAAAGGTTAATTTAAATGCTTCGTATAGCTGATTCTTTTTTTCTTGTTTGGAACCGAACAATTGCCAGTAATACCACAAAAGATATGAAAGTAGCATGTAACTACTTAAAAGTGTAATTACTATCAAGAGAAAGTTTGGCTCATCAACATATTGGTAACGATCCAATTGAGTCAGGGATGCAGTTGAGACAGCTTTAAGAAATGAAACTGTAGAGTCAATCAGATCAGGATTTAATATCTGATTCATAAATAGCTGAAAAGCTATCAGCAAAAGATAAACTATCATGAAGCCAAAAAAAGGATCAGGCTTCTTCATGCGCATCAAAGATTGTATTTTTTTGCTTCGGAAAGCAATTGTTGTTTATCAACACTGAC
>JAHEMV010000441.1 GCA_024643455.1 Cytophagales bacterium | reverse complement strand
CAGGAAATATGGATTTGGCCAAGAAAGTTGGACTTCGGACTAAAGCGCGCATTCCCTTTTTCAATGGAAAGATTGAATGCAGGTTGCTGGAATATGAGTTGTATTGATTGGTGAAGGTGGATATAATAGAAAGTAATAATTTGTTCTTGAGTAGAGAATGATTTCAATTTCAGTCTTCAGTTAAAACAAGAATCAATAAAGCGGCAAAAATGATATAATGGACAAAAATGGTTGGTAAATTGGAGTTATTATAGATATAACAATTGGTTTTACAGTCATTTATAAGATAAATTAATTAGTTCATTGAAATCAGTTTCAATGAACTTTTTTTTGTCTATGAATAATACAAAAAAAGATGTTGGGCATGTGGCTCACTTGATTCTATCAAATGGTCTAAACGCAATGGAAGGCAACGATATAAATGTAAAAATTGTGGGATTTACTTTACCAGCTCAAACCCATCTGTAGGTCAAGCCAATCGTTTTGTCTGGTTTAAGAAATGGATAATCGAAAGAAGGACCTTGTCATTACTTTCTTTTGAAAGTGGTTATTCTGTCAGGACTCTCAAAAGACACTTTCATCAATACCTGTCCAAGCCTCCAATGCTTAGTGTGTTTCCATCCGAAAAAGTTAATTTGATTATAGACGGCACCTATTTCAGCAATGATCTATGCTTAATACTCTATCGTGATAACACCATTAAATTTACTCAGCTGTATCGTTTAACTGATGGGGAATGGTTTGAGGAACTAGCCGAAGACCTATCTAACTTGTTACAACTTGGCGTGCAAATCGAAAGCATAACCTGTGACGGTCATAAGGCTTTACTCAAAGCAATCCGCCATGTTTGTCCTGAAATAACCATTCAACGTTGCGTAATCCATATTCAGAGAATGTGCAGGATCTGGCTGTCAAGGAAGCCTAAAAGCGAAGCTGGAAGAGATTTAAGAAGGATTGTCTCCGGGATTCATTTGATACAAAATACGATTCAAAGAGATTACTGGATAGTTGATCTGGTGAAGTGGCATGATACCTATAAAGGATATATCAATCAGAAGAGCATCAATCCACTTACCGGAAGGTATTGGTTCACCCACAAAATGGTTAGAAGATCATTTATGGTAATCAAAAAGGCATTGCCCGAAATGTTTCAGTACTTATACAATGACAGAATACCTAACTCAACCAATGGGTTGGAATCTTTCTTTGGCCATTTAAAAGGCCACCTCAATATACATAGAGGTTTGTCAGGAAAGCATCGCAAGCAATTCATCCAGTGGTATTTATACTTCAAAAATAAACGATAGGTTTTTTTAGCCATAAAACAAGAAAGATATAAAATGTAAAAGGCTTCCTGATGTGGAAGCCTTTTTATCTCACTTGGTAAATCCTATTGCTTGCAGGTTGCTCCTCAGCAGAGCCTGGTTCCCCTTCAGATTTACATCCTCTAAATAATACAATTTATAACTAAATGTCACCAACCATTTTTGGCACCATTACCTTTTCAAATAAAGCATAATTACTCCTCAACACCATTCCAAACAATCAATCTGAACTTCTTGCTTTAGTATGTTGAAGTATATTCACGGATATTGAATTGCATTCTTTATCACCTAAATGTGCACGGGAAGATTGAAAAACTAAGTTTATATAGTCTTATTCATTTTACAAATAATGAATCTTATTGTCTTTTCATATTTATGAGTTCAATCGAGTAAAAGATTCCCAATTTTCCTACAATACAATTATAGATATTATTCCGCTTCGCGGAACGCATTTCAGCAGGCACCAATAGTGATATATAATGTCGAATTATGATTACCTAATTTTTTAGGCACCGTACAGAAAGACCAGTTTGTTTAATGTAATTTTGTTTAGTGATAGATTGATAGGAATCAAAAAGATAATAACCAAAAGCATTATCCCCATCAACCAGATCAGTGCTCCAGAACATTCCGAGGCTATAAACAGGGTACGAAAATCCTGGGTTAGCACTTTGAGCTCCGCCCGGCAGTGCAGTAAATCCACTGTTGTTGGTTGCAAAATCATTAAACGGTTTCCAGTGAGCTGTTCCAATTTCTTTCAATTCATTGCCGGATATTTCATTACCGCCTAAGAATGTTATAAGTGTTTGCCATTCTTCGTCAGAGGGCACATGCCAGTCGTCTGTCGGGCAAATATTACGGGCATCTGTTACCGCAAACCAATTATAAAGTTTTCCAAAGGGCAATTCAAATTGTGGATCGTTTTCATGATAACTCCAGGCACCGGCGACGGTGTTTAACCAATCTGTTGGATTGATAATATTAGGAATGCTTTCGCCGTTCGCGTATTTAGTTGTGCGAAGATTTTCTACCAGCCAGGTCTGTGTACCAATGACAACCGATGAATATGGATTTCCATCCGGGTCCGAAACAGTCGGTTCAGGCATCGTGATAATGCGTTCGTTTCCATATCCTGTTCCGGCAATATTAGAGGCATAAGCGCGTATATAGTATGTCTCACCTGGCAACAACCCAAATGGATCACTGAAAAATGTCGAATATTCCAGTTGATTCTCTGTTTTATTATTATCCACCGTAGGAGCAGAATTTGTGCTCCAGCAAACTCCTGCATTCAATATTAATCCAATTGAAATGATATCCCCCCCTGTCGAAATCACAAATGACCCTGCATTAATAATTTCTTTAGTTGTAAGTTGCGGAATGCCTACTGTCGTAAATTCATAATTTTCGCTATAAAAAACTTCTGTGGCTGTTGTTGCATATGCTCGCACATAATAGGTAGTACCAGGAGTGAGACCAGTAATGTTTACTTCGTAGATGCCTGTTCCGCTACCAGTATTGACATTATCGTCATTGACGGTAGGATTGGTTATAGTGCTCCAGCACGCACCTCTTGAAACAATCGTCTGATTTGATTCTATGCGACCTCTCATAAATGCGGCATTTCCTGTGATATCTCCAAAGTCCATGATAACAACATCCGTTACTGGGGGAGGTCCCAATACAACTGATCTTATATCACCGTAACCAATCCCCGCGCCATTAACAGCATAGGCACGGATATAATAAGTATCATCTGGGGTCAGGTCAATTATAGTGGTAAAGTCGGCTGTGCCATACCCCTCGATGGTAAATTGATCTTGCAACGTTGGGGTGTTGATTAGACTGAAGCAGATCCCTTTCTGAAAAATATCAGCGCCGCCATCGGAACGAATGTTACCACCGCTTGTTACCGTTGTGAAATCAACAATTTCAATTTCCCTGGTGGTGAGTTCTGGGGGAGAAGGATTCTCAAAACAGGAATTCAGAAACAAACTTAAACAAAAAATGAATAGTAAAATAATCCCTAATTTCATGTTGCCTTTTTGCCATTTGGATTGAAGCGTAATCATATAATTCAATTCAGAGTTTAATGTGATAACCAATACAAAATACAACTGGCCACGGATTTGTAATTTCATAGTTGATCGATTTAAGATCATCGACAGCATCCTTGTAGACCTGTGGCCGGATAGGCAATAACACTTCTGCAGATAAGAATGATTTTTCGGTGAATTTGAATTCAATACCTACCCCCGCCGAAATACCATAATAAGTAGTTTTACTTTTTGTATTGATGGCATCAACAATAAGTACTGTATTGTAGCCATACATTCCTGTAAGGTAAAAATGTATCTTTTTTTTGGGAGTTAAATGAAACTGTGCACCGAGGTTATACCCAAGCGCATCCAGGTTGTAGCCCAGCGCGCCAAATAAACCCAGTTTTTCTATTGGGGTATAAGTTAATCGGGCACCAATTCCACCAAAACTTAAACCTCCGCCTACCCCGATATTTCCGATCGTGTTGTTTTGTCCTTGTGTTATTGAAATGCTTAAAAATACACTAATAAAGAACGTCAGAATGCATCTTTTTTTCTGAAGTTGGGTAAGAATTCCTTTCATTGCGTGAATGGTTTAAAGTACCATAAAAGATATTGAATAGTTTTCATATTTTCAATGATTTGGAATACTCAATTAGTATAGGATTTATGTATCTTAAAGAAGAAGGTTAGTTTGTTGTATATGATTTCTAAGGTTGAAGAAAAAGCGTATTACATTGTTCGCCTCGGCGAATATTTGCTTCATTCTTTTTAAATGAATTATGCTTAAAAGACCTATTGATAACCAAAGAAATTCAATTAAGATGAGCATATTTGAGTGGTGCTACTCATCCGATTGGTCGAATCATTACAACTGACGAATTGTAAAGCTTCAGCAAAAAGTGGATATTCATTTGTTTTCATAAAGTTTCCATTTCGAAATACCCACAATTCACAACACAGGCTAATTCACCTTGTCAAACCAAAGGTTTCTGGCTTTGCCGTTTGAAGCTTTTAAACCGATGATTTTATTATCTCCATTTCTAACAAATTCTATATTCTGGTAGAACCATGTACTTCCCGAAAATGTATCATTTTTTATAGGTGTAACCTTGAAATCGGGATGACGGTGATGTCTGTAATCTCAGTCATTTTATTAAAGGAAGAGGGCTCAATTTGAACATTTTTACTCGAACTTTGATGCCGTTGATTTGCATGGCATGTACAGGATTTAGTTTGTAAGCTGGCATTAATCTTATTTTCCTTTCCTGATGTTTAATTTTAAATCCTCAGCGAACATA
>JAHEMV010000440.1 GCA_024643455.1 Cytophagales bacterium | reverse complement strand
CCGTGGGGTGGCAACAGTCTTGTTGTGTTGCTTAAAAATAAAAATGCTTCGCTTATTGACACGCCTTTTGATGGCATCGCTACTTCAGCTCTTCTGGAATGGCTAGACAGTATTTATTGCAATTGTCACTGGTTTTCATCAGGATAATTTGGGGGGGCAATGAAGTTTTAATTGCAAATGGAATCCCTGTTTATGGAATGCGACTAACAGTGAATCACATACTGTAGATAATGTCGTTGGGAAAAACATACTTTTTGGTGGATGCATGATCCGGGCAATGCAAGACCAGCGTCCTGGATTTATCGATTATGCCAATATGGTTGCATGGCCAAAATCTGTTGCATTGGTACAACAATAATTTCCGCAGAGTAAGATTGTTGTCCCAGGTCATGGATTCGATGGGAATTTTGAATTAATTCAACATACCATCGATATATTAAATGCCTGGAATAGGGACAATCCAAAATGAAACAAAAAGTATTTACTTAATGGATTTCAACAAAGGTATGGTTAACGTGAAGGTTGTACCTTCGTTTTTACGGGAACTAACTTCTATTTTTCCATTCAACTTATCAACTGTCTCTTTCACAATATAAAGCCCTAAGCCTGAGCCTTTACTTGTTTCATCTGCACGATAAAACATTTTAAATATATTTTCCAGGTGATGACTGTCAATGCCTATACCATTGTCTTTTACAATTATGATGGCAATATTGGCTTTATACAGTATCTCCACTTTAATGAATGGATTATCCTTTTCAAGATCATGATAGCGAATAGAATTTGAAATCAAATTTTTCAAAATAACGCTAAGCCTTCTTCCATCTGTTATGAAATCTCGCTTTTCAATTTGAGTGACTGACTTTTCGATGCGTCCATCTTTATCAAGAAATTTAAGGTCATCAAATACATCATTTACTTCCTTCTCTATATCAACATGATCAGGTTGAATATCAATTCGTTGATTTCTGGAATAATCGATAATATCATTAATAAAGCCATCTAATTTTTGGATACTGACATTGATCATACCCAGACATTCATCTTTTGCACTTATGGTTGGTTCCAGCCGGGCTATTTCGACAAGGCCAAGTACAGAAGAAAGCGGCGCCCTCAAATCATGCGATGCACTGTACACGAATCGATCTAATTCTTCATTGAGTTTTCGTAATTCAGCGTTTACCCTTTCTATGTTATGTACTCTCCAAATAAAGATCCCCCAGATGATCAGACCTATCACGGCGATAAGCAAAATATAAAACAAGGTAGTCTCATAAAAAAATGGCTCAACTCTAAACTTTAATACAGCTCCTTGGTCATTCCATATGCCATCATTGTTTGAAGCGATGACAGCAAATTCATAATCTCCATAAGGCAGATTCGTGTATAGTGCTTCACGCTCTATACCGGTATCTATCCAATCTCGGTCAATCCCTTTTAGCCGGTATTTAAACTTAACTTTAGGAGGTGCTATATAACTCAAAGATGTAAAATGAAATTCGTACCGCAACGTTCCTGCATCGATTACTATTGGCTGCTCATTTACCAATTCACGCTCCTTAAAATCTGATCTGAATTCAGTAATATATACCTTGGGAATACTTTCATTTGTATGGATATTTTTCGGATCCAATAAAGCTACACCTCCTAATGTCGGAATCCAGATTTTTCCATCGGATCCTAAAGTCATCCGTGTAGCACCGGTACATTCCTGAGAAGCCATTCCATCATATCGATCAAACATTTTGCCAGATACAATACTCAACTCACCTTTTATGTACTTATCCAAATCGGATACGCTAACACGAATAACACCCAAATTAGTTGAGAGCCATGCATTATCATTTTCGACAATAACATCAAAAATTGTCTCCGCTTTAAGGTCCGGATCTAAATTAATGCGACGAATAGTCTCATTGGCAAACTTATACACGCCCACATTGGTAGCAAGCCAAAGATTATTATCTGGAAGTATTTGAATGTTGAAGATTAAAATCCCAGCTTTCCCATCTTCGATTGGGTAATTCACCACTTTCCCGCTCTTTTTAATTAAACTCAAACCACCACTATGAGTTCCGACATATATATCGCCATTATCAGTTTCTTCCAATGCCAGGATATAATCCGATTTTAATCCATTAACTGAATTATACAATGTTACATTTTTTGAATTCACATATTTTACAACTCCACTAGATCTGGTTCCCAGCCAGATTGTACCATCTTTACCCCTCAAGATTCTCCTTACGTCACTACTAGCCCCATATTGGTTTAAATCAATAAATGATTCTTTGCCATTTTTTATGGCAGTCAATCCCCGATAACTTGCTACCAGTATTTCGCCATCTTCACTAAAATTTATATCGCGTATTCCTATATTAAAAAAAGTGGATTTCATAGCTAGTTGACTTACATTTTTGCCGTCTACTACACTTATTTTTCCGTCATCACAACCAACATAATATTTGTTATTATTCTCGACGATTATATTTACATTATTTGAGCTAAGCCCATCCACATTTGTAATATTTTTAAAAAAACCTATCCTTAATCGTACCAAGCCCGCTTTTTTGGTAGAAAGCCAAAGGCTATTTTCATGATCAAAACATAAACTTGAAATTTGATTTGCCGGTAGGCCTTCTGCTTCTGTAAAATTATCAAAACTATTATCTGTCAAATTTAGCTTGTACAATCCTTGTTCTGTTCCTGCCCATAAGTTATTGTAATCGTCAATATAAAGGTCATTGATTTCAAGTCCGTCAAATTGGCTAATTCGCTTGTTCCCACGCTCACTAAATTGGTATATCCCATCAAAAGTGCCAGCGTATATTGATCCATCTGGCGCCATCACTAGTTTATTCACTGAGTTGTTATTCAATCCATCTGTTGTTGAATATTGTTCAATCTGATTGTTTTTGTAGGATAATATACCTGCGCCATTGGTCGCAAATAATAATTGCCCTTTCGAATTCACTTTAATGTCCATGATTGGTATTGCATTGAATTCACCCAAATCAACTTTTTCTAAAGTGGAATCTTTCACAATAAAAACACCTTCATTATTAGTCCCAAACCATATTTTTCCATCACGGTCTTCCGCAATGCATCGAACTGAATGAGAACTATGTTCGGATGAAAGAACCTGATTAAAGGTGTTTCCAGAATAATTGATCACGCCCGAGCTTTGAGAAACAAACCATAAATTTCCCCTACTATCTTCAAATGATTTGTAAAATCCATTTGATTGAAGAAATGGAAGATTGCTTTTATCATATAGTTTAAAATCTACTCCATCAAAACGAAGAATCCCATTAAATGAAGTAACCCAAATAAATTTGCTTGAAGACTGATTTACTGAGGTAAGATTATTAGAAATCAACCCATCCTTGCCGGTCCATTGGTCCATGGAAAGCGAGTTTAATGCTTTTGATGGATCTATTCCGATTTTATTTTCCTTCGCTAAACCAGCGAAAGACAATACGATAAAAATACACGTAGAAAAATATGTTCTTCTCAAATTTTGAAGTTATTATTTATCAAAAATAAATATATCGATTGATATAAATGCAAAGCCATTTTTAAAACTATAAAGAATTAACAAATTAAATCTTCCCTTGAATTATTAATTTTTCAGTTATAAAAATTATTCTGGAAATTTCTCTATTTCATCCACCATTTTTAGATAAAATCCTTCCGGATCCTGATTTCCAATTAGTTCATCCCAAATTCGTTTATCAACATTTACATAAAGAAATTCTCTGTTATTGTACTTTATAATCAAATATCCTTGAATTGCATTGCAAGAATAAAATTCACCACTTTGTACCCCTTGTTTTCTCGATAATCGAAAATTCTGATGAAACCGATAGATACCTGCCCTTATTGTTATGATTGCATCATATTCTGAGAGAGAAACTATCTTTGTGCTATCGCAATCAACATAATTTGGTCCAACTTTGTAATTATGTTCCACTTCCTGTGCATAAATATGCTGATGAAAAATACTCGTTAGTAGCATCAAGCACACAACCAACTTTTTGTAAAAAAATAACTGAACTGGACTGATATAATGATCCATTTGACTACAGATTAGTAAAGAAATAAAAAGCTAAAATCAGTGTAATGGAAAATTTGAGCATTGTGCCCAGTATCAATCCAATGAATGCACCAAAACCAGCCTTCAGTGCTTTTTTGAAATTTGTGCCAACGAGCATTTCACCAAGCGTAGCGCCAAGAATAGAGAAAATTATAAAACCAAAAGGTGGCATTACAAACAAGCCAATAACTACACCTAGTATCGCTCCAAGGATACCATATTTAGTTCCACCCCATTTTTTGGCTCCCAAAGCGGGGATCATGTAGTCAATCAAAGTTACGATTAGGACAGCAATTCCAATAATTATGAGAAATTTACTACTGAAAGGAGCGGATGGTCGAATTTGCAAAAGCAACAATGCAATATATGCTAATGGAGGGCCTGGTAATACCGGGACAAAACAACCAATTAAGCCAAGTATAATTAATAAAATTCCGGAAATAATTAGAATAATTTCCATGGATTAAAGATACTTCTTCATCAGGAAAGCCCAAAAAGATGTTGTAATAAGTGTAAATGAACTATA
This sequence comes from Cytophagales bacterium, assembly GCA_024643455.1. Lineage (GTDB taxonomy): Bacteria > Bacteroidota > Bacteroidia > Cytophagales > Cyclobacteriaceae > JAAUQL01. Next base: position 49 of record JAHEMV010000440.1, on the reverse strand, counting down.
AATGATCGCCACAACTGCAATTTCAGGTTGATTGAGCAATTTACTTGCA
>JAHEMV010000439.1 GCA_024643455.1 Cytophagales bacterium | reverse complement strand
ATAGGAAATTTTTATAATCATTGTTAAACGATTTATTCAAGTTAAAATTTAAAATCATGTCAAAAACAAGCGATTTAGCCAAAATGATTGATCACTCCATTCTTCATCCGACCATGACTGATGGAGATCTGAAAAAAGAATGTGAAATAGCCAAAAAATACGATGTGGCATCGGTATGCGTAAAACCCTATATGGTGCCCAAGGCGGTAGAATTGTTAAAAGGCACCGATGTATTGGTGGGTTGTGTGATCGGCTTTCCAGCTGGAAATTCAACCATCGATGTAAAGGTATTTGAAACAGTTAAGGCTTGTAAAGACGGCGCTGTTGAGATCGATATGGTCATCAACATTGGCAAGGCTTTACAAGGAGATTGGGAATACATCGAAAATGAAATAGGGGCTGTTACCGGGGTTAGTCACGAACTAAATGCGATTGTGAAGGTGATATTCGAAACCGATTATATCACTAAAGAATCTGATATCGTGAAGCTGTGCCAAATCTGTACTAAAGTCGGAGCTGACTATGTGAAAACCTCAAGTGGTTTTGGTTTTGTAAAAGGAGATGATGGCAAATACAGCTATGTGGGAGCGACCATTCCAAATCTGAAATTAATGAAGGCCAGCGTGGGATCCGACGTAAAGGTGAAAGCTGCCGGTGGAGTGCGTACGCTGGATGGGCTAATAGCAGTGCAGGAAGCAGGGTGCACCAGGTGTGGAGCGACAGCAACAGTTACCATGATGGAAGAGGCTTTTAAAAGATTCGGTAAGTAAATTTTTACGGCACTGAAGTAGATCCAAATCTTGAACAGGGTTCTATTTGTATATAAAATATTTTAAAATAGAATTCAGTATTTTTATAAAATACCAGATGCGAATAAATTATGAAAAAGATAATGTATTTAGTCGGTTTTTTAGGTTCGGTGTCATTGACGGTAGGTGTTATATTCAGGTTACTGAATTTTCAATGGGGGTATGAATTTTTTTTGATCGGGTTTATTATTCTATTGTTAATCTTTATCCCTCTTTTTGCTTTAGAAAAATATAAGATATCGGATTCAACTAAATCCATTCACAGATTAAAAATAGTATTGGGCGGAGTATCGGCAATTATTGCAGGATTATCAGGTGTATTTAAACTGATGCATTTGCAGGGAACCATTGAGCTCTTGATTTTGGGAGCCTTGATTTTTGTATTTGGATTTCTGCCGTTACATTTTTTTTCCATGTACAAGAAATCAGCAATCGTTAGGTCCTAAAACAAAATTTATTTTACTGGAAAATAGAATGTTGAAATCAAGATTTTATAAATGAAAGATTAATATCTTAGCCAAGATCAAAAGATCCCGCAACAGTTGCGGGAATGATAAAATAGTTAAATACCCAAAATTATGTATATCGTCGACTCATACGGCCTTGCCGTAATTTTTTGCATCATCACCATGCTGGGCTGGGGCTCCTGGGCCAACACTCTTAAAATGTCTTCAAAAGAGTGGGAATTCCCGTTGTATTATTGGGATTATTCCATTGGATTGATTTTAACAACCCTTCTGTTTGGATTTACGTTCGGAAGTTCTGGTGAAGAAGGCAGGGGTTTTATTGCTGACCTGACTCAGGCTGATGGATCTGCATTGACTTCAGCATTTATTGGTGGAGTAATCTTTAATATTGCCAACCTTCTGGTGGTTGCCGCAACGGCTATTGCAGGATTGGCTGTGGCTTTTCCCATTGCCATCGGGCTGGCATTAGTCATTGGCGTTGTTGTGAATTACATCGCGACGCCGCTGGGCAATCCAGTACTTTTATTCATTGGTGTCGCTTTAGTTGTTGCTGCTATTTTGGTGGATGCAGCTGCGTATCGAAAGCTTTCCCAGGAAAACAAGGGCGACCAGAAAAAAGGCATCATTATCTCCATTATTGCGGGAGTATTGATGGGTTTCTTTTATCGTTTTGTGGCAGCATCTATGACGACTAATTTTACAACACCTGACGCAGGACTGCTAACACCGTATGCTGCCATGTTTGTATTTACCATTGGGATTTTCCTTTCCAATTTCGTTTTTAATACCTGGTTTATGTACAAGCCAGTTACTGGAAAAGCAGTAGGCTATAGTGATTATTTTAAGTTGGGCTCTCCAAAATTGCATATGATCGGATTACTTGGTGGACTGATCTGGTGTGCAGCAATGGAGTTTAACCTGATGGCAACCGAAAAGGCTGGATTCGCCATATCCTATGGATTGGGCCAGGGAGCGACCATGATTTCAGCAGCATGGGGTGTATTTGTCTGGAAAGAATTTGGCATAGCGCCAAAAGGAACCAATAAGCTATTAGCCGCTATGTTCGCATTGTTTATTGTTGGGCTTGCCTTAATTGTGATTGCCCGCATATAAAGTTTAATAACCATTCTGATTTCATGAAAAAATTAACCCTGCTACCGATCTTACTTTTGGTAAGTTTAAGCACATATGGCACCTCATTCCGATTAGTTCAATCTTCCGAAGAAATTGGATGCTATGATTTTATTGAATTGAGGTTGACATCTAAAAATTTCGAAGTTAAAAATCCGTTTACTGAAGTCGCAGTAGAGGCCTTATTCACTGATGTTAATGGAAAAACAGAAGTTGTTGAAGGATTTTGCGATGAGCAGGCAGGCAAAATATACCTGATTCGGTATATGCCTAGAGTCCTTGGTGACTATCAATATTCCGTGAATGTGAAAGTCAAGAATCGGGAGGAAAAGTATTCTGGAAAATTTACAGTATACAAATCAGATCGTAATGGACCGATAAGAGTTGATAATGTGAACCCTTGGCATTTTGTTTATGAGAATTCTGGCAAACATTTTTTTTGGAACGGCACTACTACCTACTGGATGCTTGGCTGGAAGGATGAGCAGATCATATCAAGCGCCATTGATCGACTGGCAGGATATGGAGTAAACCGTATTCGGGTTGCAATCAATGGTCGCGCTCAAGGAGGGGAACGATGGAGTGAGCCTAACGTAATAGAGTCAGATGGATTTACTTTTAAGCTGAATCCCTGGATTGCGGATAAACCTTCTGACCTCGACAATCCTGGGTTCGACGTATCAAGGTTCAATTTGTACCATTGGCAAAAACTTGATCGCTTAATTATGAAAGCGCGATCAAAGGGAATCATCGTCTCCATTATCTTTTATGTCGATGGGTTAGACCATGGGTGCGATCCATTCAAAAAGACCAATATGGGAAATATGGATGAACAGCGGTATTATCGTTATGCAATTGCTCGATATTCTGGATTTGATAATATCATGTGGGATGTCACCAACGAGTACCACTTATTTCGCTCCGAGGCCTGGGTTGAAAAAATGGGAATGCTCATTAAGAAATATGATCCAGTTGGTCATATGGTTTCTGTCCATGGAAATGCAGATTTTCCATTCCGAACATCCGATTGGGTAGATCTGGTCCTTTTCCAAAGTTGGGATGAATGTGGCGGTTATTCTTTTATTCAATCTGCCAAAGATGCTCAGCAGAAATCAGGAAGAATTTTGCCTCAAGTTAATGAAGAATATGGCTATGAGGAGCATTATTCACCTTGGGGTTGTGGCCCTACAGCCGCAAAAGAACGACCCGATGGCCGATCAGCACTTAACCGGAGTCAACTGGCTTGGGAAATTTATATGGCAGGTGGCTACCAGACAACAGGCGAAAGGGCAGATTTTGGCACTGGTGCAGGAGATGATACAGGGGGAGGTTGGATCAATGGCCGTGGAAATGATCGGATGACAATGCTGAAATATTATAAGATAATCAAGGAAACCTTTGAATCCATGGAATACTGGAAGATGGCTCCTTCAAATCAATTGGTGAGTTTTGGCAATATGTGTTTGGCGGAGGAAGAAAGCCAATACTTGATTTATACCCGTGCTCAGCATTGCCGCTTGCAATTGCCGCACGGTCAGAAATATTCAGTGACCAAGATCGATCCTCAGACTGGCGAAAAAACATCCCTTCCAGATGCTAACAGCGACATGGATAACAATGCCTGGCAATACCGTCAGAATCTGGATAGGGACATGGTTTTTGTATTAAAAAGGATAATGAATTAAAAAATGAAAAACAAAATAGTGGTGATTGGTAGTTCCAATGTTGATCTCATAATGAAAATGGATCACCTTCCAGAAAAAGGAGAAACGGTGACCGATGCCGAATTTTTCCAGGTTTATGGGGGAAAAGGGGCAAACCAGGCCGTCGCTGCGGCACGTGCTGGAGGAAACGTGGCTTTTGTAAACTGCGTAGGTCAGGACGCTTATACTCCGCAGATGGTGCAGAATTATAAAAATGATGGCATAGATACTACTTTCGTTTTTCATGAAAAAGGAATCGCCAGCGGTCATGCCCTTATCCTGATTGGCGATGCAGGAAATAATTATATATCAGTTGCCCCAGGTGCCAATTATAAATTAACTCCTGAAAAGATCGATGCCGCCATGTCGATCATAGAAGATGCCGCAATTATCGTGATGCAATATGAAATCCAGGAAGAAACCATAAAACATGTGATTGATCTGGCAAATAGCAAACAAATTCCAGTGCTTTGGAACGTTGCCCCGGCCCGGGAATTTGACTTTTCCTACATTCCCAAAGTTTCCATCCTGGTGTTAAACGAAGTCGAAGCTGGATATCTGGCGCAAATGCC
>JAHEMV010000438.1 GCA_024643455.1 Cytophagales bacterium | reverse complement strand
TCTCTTAGCTTTTGGAGCAAAATGTGGAATCCCAAGTTGCAACATATCACCATCCAGATTTGCATTCCCTTTTTTAAACAAATCAGGAATCATTAGTGATCCTAAAGCAACAGTACCTACACCAACACTCAATTTAGAAAAGAAATGTCTCCGATTGATCTGCAGCTTTTCGTTATTTATCTCGTCGTTCATGGCTGATTATTATTCTTTTGAAATCGTTTCGTCCAGATTATACAGAACCTGTGCTACCATCATAAGTGATGCAGTTTCTACCGGGTCGGTAAAATTGCCTGGAGATTGACCTATAGCAACCAATTTCAATGCATTTTCTTTGTTATCATTAAATTTTACCAGATACTCATCATGGTATTTTATCAGTAACTGAAGCTCACTGTCGGAAGGATCGCGCAAAAGTATGGCATTGAATAGCGCTTTAACTTCCAGTTTCATATCTGTGATTTGATTGCTAATTGAACTAGCCAAAACTCTTGCCCCTTCTAATACTTGCTCGTCATTTTGCAATGCAAGCGCTTGTAGTGGAGTATTCGTCTTTTGTCTTCTCACTTCACACAAATCTCGGTTTGGGGCATCAAAAATAGTCATCGAAGGCGGTGGCAAAGTTCTTTTCCAAAACGTATATAGCGATCTTCGGTAAAGTTTATCTCCCGTGTCCGGAACATAGTTAGTGAGAATACCCCTATTCCCTCCCGCATTAGTTTCTTCCCATAATCCTGGCGGTTGATATGGTTTCACACTTGGCCCGCCAATTTCATTATTCAACAGCCCGCTTGTTGTTAATATATAATCCCTGATTTCTTCAGCCTCTAGTCGGAACCGAGGTCCCCTTGTCAAATAAATATTTTCCGGGTCTATTTTTTTCATTTCCGGGGTTATCGCTGAAGTCTGACGGTATGTGGCACTTGTTACTATTTTCTTCATCAGGTATTTGATATCCCATCCATGATCCATGAAATCCACCGCAAGCCAATCCAGTAATTCTGGATGCGTAGGCAAAGCGCCTTGAGCACCAAAATCTTCTATAGTCTTTACAATTCCCTGGCCAAATAGCATTGCCCACATTCTGTTGACATATACTCTGGCCACTAATGGATTATTCTTTTCCGTCAGCCATAAAGCCAATCCCATTCTATTTTTAGGATATCTCTCTGAAAACTTCATTATTGATTCCGGAGTGGAAGCAGTGACAAGATCGGTTGGCGCATCATAATTTCCACGCGATAACACATGCGCTTCCTTAACAGCTGAATCATTCATCACCATGACATTCAGACTTGTGGTGTCCCTTTTATTTATAAATGAAAGAATTCCTTTCAGATCAGCTTCATTAATTTTAATATATGGAGCATCTGCATAATATTTCCTGTTTTTAGCCTGAACAGCGTCCATCCTCAATCCCTTTTCATTCACATTATTGAAAAACGCATATACGCTATAATAATCTTTTTGCGAAAATGGATCATACTTGTGGTCATGACATCTAGCACATTCCAACGTTATGCCCAGAACACCTTTTCCCAATGTGTTTGTTCTATCGGTAACATATGTAGAGCGGTATTCTTCGTCAATCACACCACCTTCCTGCGTAATAGGATGATTTCTATTGAATCCAGTGGCAAGAATTTGCTCTTTGGTTGCATCTGGTAACAAATCACCTGCAATCTGCCATTGAAGGAACTGGTCGTAAGGCATATTTTTGTTGAAGGAATGGATGACCCAATCACGCCATGGCCACATTGTACGGTAACTATCATCCTGATATCCGTGTGAATCTGCATACCTGGCCACATCAAGCCAGTCTCGTGTCATGCGCTCACCATAGGCTTGTTTGTTCAGGAAATAATCTACAGTAGCTTCATAATTAAACTCCTGCCCTTTTCCAATCAATTGTTCAATCTCGGTCCATGTAGGAGGCAAGCCTGTCAGATCCAAACTCATTCGTCGAATTAATTTCTCATTAGTTGCCTGGGAAGATGGAGAAAATCCTTTTTTCTCAATTTCACTTAAAATGAAATAATCAATCTCATTTTTTATCCAGGATTCATCTTTTACTTTGGGTAATGAAGACAATTTTGGAGGAATAAATGCCCAATGCTTTTCATAAACAGCTCCCTGTTCAACCCATTTTTTTAAAATTTCTTTTTCTTTTTCATTGAGTGTTAGGTTCGCATCAGGCGGGGGCATCATCGTACTTTCATCGATTGAAAAAACTCGCCTGACAAGCTCACTATGGTCCACATCGCTTGATAAAATGGCAAACTTGCCTGGATTCTCTATCAACTCAGCTTTAGCTACTTCCTCAATATCAAGCCGTAATCCGGCTTTCCGCTTATTTGCATCCGGACCATGGCAGGGATAACATTTATCAGAAATGATGGGTTTTACATGAAAATTATAACTTATTACCTCAGGGATATCCTCTTGCAGTGATGACTGTTCCGAACCTGCATTGTCGTTTTTAACAAATAGCCAAACGAAGAAAAATAAAATAACAAGAACCCCCGACAGGAGTATATTTTGTCTTTTTTTCATAGAAAGCTTTTGGCGCATTTTGTAAAAATATCACTGTTGAGGAAATAAAACAAATGGAAGAAAAATCCCTATCTTCGAAACTTTATTTTCTATCATAAAATACTTGAAATGGATTGGTTCAGGCTATTGACATGGATTTGGATTGCTATTCCAATTCTAATTTTTCCATTACTTTTAAAAGTACGGGCACCTTACGGTCGGCATACTTCAAAGAGCTGGGGACCAATGATCGACAACCATTGGGGATGGTTCTGGATGGAAGTTCCTGCTCTGCTCACATTTCCACTGCTCGCTATTTTTGGCCCTGAAGAAAAAGATGCACTTTCATGGATTTTGATTGCTTTATGGGGCATTCATTATGTAAACAGGGTGCTCATTTTTCCATTTAGATTGAAAACAAAAGGAAAGAAAATGCCATTGATGATTGCGATAAGCGCCATGTTTTTCAACCTGATAAATGGTTTTGTAAATGGGTATTTCATAGGATTTGTTGAAGGTAAATCAGGCTCGGTCTTGACAATAATCCCAATCCTGGGAATAATTCTATTCTTTGTTGGTTATACCATTAATCAGTTGGCAGATTCCAAACTTATTGCGCTAAGGAAAGAGGGTAATGGATACCAAATTCCAAAAGGCTGGTTATTTGATTATATCAGTTGTCCCAATCATTTTGGCGAAATCATCGAGTGGATTGGATTCGCGCTCGCTGCATGGAGTTTACCCGCCTTCTCTTTCGCAGTCTGGACTTTTTGCAATCTGGCTCCGAGAGCCTACAACCATCATTCATGGTATTTGGAGCATTTCCCGAATTATCCTAAAAACAGGAAGATTGTATTGCCTGGCATATGGTGAAGTAATTAAAAAAATATGCCCAAGCGATTAAGTCAGGGCATATTTTCTAAAAGAAATATCAAAAAACTACATCCGTCGATATACTTCTTTTAAATATTCCTTTGTCAACTTCTTTTCCCAATCATAGCCCATGGCGTGCGTCCACATATGGCCCAGATTGTAGGCCACATCGGCCATTTTAGAAATTTCTTCTTCTGACCAGTTTGCAGATAAATTTTGTGGTAAATCTATATTATGAAATGCAACCATATCTTTGAATTCCTGAACCGCCTCACCATAAAACTCTTCCAGATGATTGAATGCGATGCAATTGGCATAACCATGCCGCATGCCAAAAACATAAGAAAGTCCATAGGAGAATGCATGACATGCTCCCACCTCAGAATAGGTCAAGCTCAAGCCGCCAAACAAAGAAGCAATCATGAGTTTTTCATCATTTTCTTCATTCTGTCCACTATTTTCACCAGTAAAAATATCGCGGCATAACTTCAGTGCCTGGTCTCCATACGCCCTGGAAAATTCATTGTAAAATATTCCACTTTCTGATTCGATGCAATGGATGTAACAATCCATTCCAGTATAAAACCATTGATTTCTTGGAACAGTTACCGTCAGATCAGGATCCAGAATCACCTGATTAAAAACCGTCCAGTCACATTTCAATCCTAATTTTTTTACTGGACCAGTTAATACAGCCGTCATCGAACATTCTGCGCCGGTACCAGAAGTAGTCGGCACTCCCAAATGATAAATGCCAGGTTTTTTCACCAGGTTCAATCCTTGATACAACGAAGAAGAACCTTCATTATTAACCATGAGTGATAACGCTTTGGCAACATCCATGATACTTCCCCCTCCTATTCCAATGATTCCTGAAGGCAGCCCTTTTTTGGCAATAATTTCATCACGCAAGCGGTCAACTTGCTCAGTAGTTGGCTCGTGACCATCGACATCTTCAAAATATATCAGGTCTTCAGCATGAACCGGAACTCTTTTTTCAAGTGCTTTTCCTTTGAAGTAGTTGTCAACAATAAAAACCATGAATTTATCATTCTCTACCCTTTTAGGTTGCAGAATATCATCCAACTGGTCAAATGCCCCTTTGCCGTAGCAAACCTTATCTATGTTTTTAAAATTTTTGTGCATGTTTTATTAATGATTGAATGTGTAATTGAATGAATGTGTGAATGCTTAAATGATTTATCGTTCTACTGATCTACCGTATTACCATTTGGCTCTTTTACCCTTCTCCTCTTCTCCCCTTTTACCCAACTACATAACCTTCTTAATTGAACCAATCAACTTATC
>JAHEMV010000437.1 GCA_024643455.1 Cytophagales bacterium | reverse complement strand
TTTCGGCTAATGATATTCAAAGTGATGCCGAAGTTGGAGGTATTGGCGTAGCGGTTTCCGATAAGCCTGAAGGGCCATTTAAGGACGCTTTGGGCAAACCACTAATCAACGAATTCCACAACGGAGCGCAGCCTATCGACCAATTTGTTTTTAGAGATGACGATGGGCAGATTTATATGTACTACGGAGGTTGGAGGCATTGCAATATTGTTAAGTTGAGTAAAGATGTATTGAGTCTTGAACCCTTTGAAGACGGCGACTATTATAAAGAAATAACTCCCGAAAATTACGTGGAAGGGCCATTTGTTTTGAAGCGAAACGGAAAATACTACCTCATGTGGTCAGAAGGTGGTTGGATGGGACCTGATTACAGCGTCGCTTATGCCATAGGAGATTCACCTTTAGGACCTTTTGAACGCATAGGAAAGATATTACAACAGGATTCAACCATCGCTAGAGGTGCCGGGCATCATTCGGTGATTACGATTCCAAATACCGATGAACATTACATCGTATATCATCGCCGTCCGTTAGACACCGATAATCCACATCACCGCGAAGTTTGTATTGATCAATTGACCTTTGACAAAGATGGCTATATCAATCCTGTGAAAATGACGAAAGAGGGAGTTAAAAATCGACCATTGGAAAACAAATAGACAAAGGTTTATCCCTCATTATCAGACCAATTAATTTGATTAGTCACAAAAAACACTTAAATTCGATTACTCCCATTTCAGAACCGACTACTTTATTCAAACATTAGGGAATGATTCCGTTTTTCAGGCGAATTCGCAAACAGTTAGCTGAAAGCAACAAGCCTTTTCAGTATTTACGTTATGCCATTGGCGAAATTGTCCTTGTGGTCATTGGTATTTTGATTGCCTTGCAAATCAATAATTGGAATGAGAACAGAAAAGATAAAATTTTGCAGCTAAATTATACGCAACAGCTATCCAACAATCTTAAGAAAGATATTTTGGTTCTAAAAGAATCCATAGAACTGAACAACTTTTTTGACGACGAGAGTTATTATTTGCTGGATTATATATTAAATAAACTAACAAATCCCGATTCCTTAAGACTTGCAATAGCTACACACACCGCATCTGGTATGGAAACCCATAAATCAAATCCTTCAGTATATAATGATTTAATTAATACCGGTAATTTAAATCTTTATCACGATCCTATTTTTAAAGAACTTTTAAACAATTATTTTATTAATGCTAGTCCAAATTTAGATAGACATTTAGAAACAGAGACTTGGGAGAGGTACATTCAAGAAGTTATTAAGTATGTGGATCCATTGCTATGGAAGACAATCAATATGGAACGAGATTACCCAAACTATGGAGATTACATAGATTTAGGAAATCACATAGATTTAAGAGATTATGAAATTGATTGGGAAGGTATGCGTAATAGTAAAGAATTAAAAATAAAACTCAAAAAAGCCATAGCTTCAAGAGCCCTTGCCAATAGAATAGTAAAAGAGTATTTGGATAAGGCAATTGAACTAGAAAATTATATCAAAGAAAACAAGGATAATCTTTAAGCACCAAGTTTAATACGAATTTAGAAGAACCTCATTTATTCCAAAAAAGCAAACCATGATCCCATTCTTCAGAAAACTCCGCAAACAACTGGCCGACGATAACAAGCCCTTAAAATATTTAAGGTATGCCATTGGAGAAATTGTGTTGGTGGTTATTGGTATCTTGATTGCATTACAGATTAACGCATGGAATGCCAAACGAATTGATGTCCAAAAAGAAAAAGAGTACATTAACCGGCTAACCAGTGAACTAAAAAAAGAGATTAGTTCTTTTAAGGACCTCCAGACAGAATATGAAGATAGGATGTCAGGCTTGGAACGTATTGTGTCGATATGGGAATCGAATGACCCGACCATATTAGATTCTACACAATATAAAACGGATTTTTTCTCACCGAATTTTATAATTCCCTGGTATTCCGAACCCGTCACTTGGACGCAATTACAGTTTACAGGAGATTTGAGTTTGATTAAAAATCGTGAAATAGCAGATGCTCTTTTTGTTTTTTATGAAGATGTAAAAAAAGTCTCTGAAAACTTTGATCAAAGTGCCATGGCTGTGGTTTTAGAATCAAGAATATTTAGTGGTAACAAAGTTATACATGCTTTAAACGCTCATGATCTTGGTTCAACTTTAAATGATTGGAGAAATGGTAAGGAATCAAAATGGGGCCCAAAATTCTATGAGCAAGCTTGGAATGTGAGAGAGGAATTAATGGTAATGTATAAACGCTTAATGGTCGTGTGTTCAGTTCAAATAGTTTATTTTAAAAGTATTATAGATTCCGGTGAAAAGGTATTAAAAAAACTAGAAGCATCACAAGGCAATACCTCTGAAAATGATCCAATGAAAACCAATTAACATGCCATGATACCCTTCTTCAGAAAACTCCGCAAACAACAGGCCGACGACAACAAGCCCTTAAAATATTTAAGGTATGCCATTGGCGAAATTGTACTTGTAGTCATAGGTATTTTGATTGCCCTGTCTATAAATAATTGGAATGAGTACCGAAAGTCTAATCTATTGGAATTAAAATTATTGGAAGAATTAAAATCGAGCATAATTGCAGACCTCCCTCTTGACAACTTAAATATAGTACGCAATGAGGATGCTATAAATTCTTCAAAATTGCTTTTAGATTATTTTAAAAGCACATTACCTTATAATGATTCACTCGATTTCCATTTTGCTAAAGCTCTCAATAGATATCTTGCTTTTGTGAAACCCGATTCTTATCAAAACATTAAAAATTATGGTCTTGATTTTATATCTAACGACACCACAAAGCATGAACTATCCTTGTTGTTTGAAAGAAACTTAAATTGGCTTGACATGTTAGATGAACGTACTTCGCTTTATGAGAACAACATTATGATTGCTAAAATTGGAAGCCTTTTCGAATCTGTCTCCATTCATACCTATTCTAAAGATGATAAAATGAAACCGCTTGATTACGAAAGCCTCAAACATAATGAGGAATTTAAGAGCATACTAAAAGTTATGATTAATTACAGGGAACAATATCTTCATTTTCATAAGGTCGTTTATGCGAGAATGAAAAAACTAATTGAAATGATAGACCATGAAATTCAATTGAAAAAGAAATGAATCCATTAATATATCTATGATACCATTCTTCAGAAAACTCCGCAAACAACTGGCCGACGACAACAAGCCCTTAAAATATTTAAGGTATGCTATTGGTGAAATTGTACTGGTCGTGATAGGTATTTTGATTGCTTTATCCATTAATAATTGGAACGAATATCGAAAAGAACGACTTCTCGAATATGGCATGTTAGATAAGATTTCAGAAAATATTTTAGAAGATATTAGACAATATGAAAGACGGGTAGCAGGTGATAGTATGATAATAGCCAATACTGATAGTGTTTTAACCATCATAAGAAACCCATTCAAATATTAGACAAATGATATTGATAAGCATAAAAGAGCATTATTGCAATTTCAAAGACTTGCTCCAAACAAGAGTGCGGTATCAAATTTAATTTCCTCTGGCAAAATAAATATCATTGAAAACAAGGACTTGTTAGAACATATTTTGGAATATTATAATAATATGGACAGACATATGAAGGAAGTTGATGAAGCTCTTGCCACATACACTAGAAATCAAATAGTACCCTATTTAATGCAATTTGACTTTTTAGATTCAAGTTCGGTAATATCCCCGTATCGAAAAAGAAGACCGTTAATTGAATATCATCAAGATCCTGCGATTGAGAATCTTTTATCATTTAAAAATATAATGCTTGCTGGTCAAAAAGATACTTATCAACGCCAAATAGATTATGCAAAAAACTTATTGGAACAGATAAGTGAAGAACTGGAAAGGCAAGACAACCACTAAAAGTAACCCATGATACCCTTTTTCAGAAAACTCCGTAAACAACTGGCCGACGACAACAACACCTTAAAATATATGCGCTATGCCATTGGTGAAATCGTACTCGTTGTGGTCGGTATTTTAATCGCACTTCAAATTAACAACTGGAATGAACAGCGAAAATCCAGAAAAGTTGAAACAAACATTTTAAAAGAACTGTTGGTTATCGTGCAAAGCGACTTGGAATTTCAATATTTTGGAAAGAACAGAAGAATTGCTTCCAATGCTTCCGCACAACTGATTATTGATTATTTAAATAAAGGACTACCATACAATGATTCCTTAAATTTTCACTTCGGCAATGCAGAGGCGAAATTTAATGGAAATATTAGATATCAGGCCTATCAAAAAGCAAAAAATTATGGTTTGGATTTTATAGAAAGTGACTCCCTAAAATATGAGTTAGCCTGGACATACGAAACCAATACCAATAACCTTATTACTTTGAGTAATGACTATAGTTTATATTATAACATTACTGTAATGCCAATAATCAATCAACTTTTTGAGATTTCAGATTTTATTCCTAGTCCTTATTATATAAACTTAATGATTCCAATTGATTACGAAAGTTTGAAAACTAATTCCCTATACAAAAATATTTTAAGAACAAGTATCGCTAAAAGGAATGAATTTGAATTTATTTATGAAAGACGAATTTCTAGAATGGAAAAATTAGTCGTGTTACTGAAACACGAAATCGAACATAGAGACCAATAAAAATGTCATTATGATAAAATTCTTT